>CAVKKI010000062.1:0-12900 GCA_963656725.1 Oribacterium sp.
GTGGCGAGCAAGTGGCGCGCAAGTAGCTTTTGAATGGCGCGCTTGTGCTTGCTTCTGTGCTTGCCCCGACGCGGGACGCGTCGCCCCCCAAGTGTTAGCGCCACTACTTGCTCGCCACTTGCCCCGACGCGGGACGCGTCGCCCCCCAAGTGCTTGCTTACTTGCTCAAAACAAAAAAACACTCCCTCAAACCTTTTCTGGCTTGAGGGAGTGTTTTTAGTTATAATTCAGCTAAAGAGCTTGTCTAGTATTCTGCCTCGTCGGCGTGGCCGCTCCAGTCGCTAGAGTTCCAGCCCTTAGAAATGGCTTCTAATTCTACGTTGTCTTTCACCTCGGCAGAGCCAGTTGAGGCAGTTTGCATAAGGCTCTCGCGGTGCACGAACTCGATGCTTTCGCTTTGGGGCGCTTTATAAAGTTTCTTCATTGTTGTTTCGTTTTTAAATGGGGTGGATGGGTTGTTGGGGTTACTTAATGAGTTTTTTGCCATTCACAATGTAAACGCCCTTGCTGAGGTTTGTGCTGTTTTGGCGCACGCCCTGCAGATTATAGACGGGAGCGTCGGTGGCATTCATCTTGCCCACAATTTGACTAATGCCCGTCACGGGGTTCTCAATGGCAAGGTTGAAGGCCTTGGGAGCCGAACTGGTGGTGTTGGGCACTTCGATGTAGGTGCGGAAGGGCTTCACCGTGCCGCTATTGGCCTTCGTGAACACGCCTGCGCTATAACCGTAAACGCCGGCAACCGACTGAGTGGCGTAAACACCAATGTGTTTCACTCCGTCGACCTCGGTGGTGAGGCTTTCGCCCACGGTTTTCTTCACGGCTACGTTGGTGAGGTTGTCTACGAAATTGCTCTTGTCGGTGATGACAACGTAGGGCTTGTTGGCCTCGGTTTTCTTCACCTCGGCGAAGTAGAGCGTGTTGCCGTCAACGCGACTCAAGCTAGCGATGGTCACACCCTCGGGCACGTCGAAAGCGAAGGGCAGAATGAAGGTGGAGGCGTAGCCCGAAGTGGTGTTAAACTCGCGGGGATAGCTGATGCTTGCTGCTGTGAAGTCCTCGGGAATGGTGAGGCTAGGCGTGGTGTCGCCAGCGTCATACTGGTCGGTGAAAATGTAGGTGCCGCTCACCACGCCATTCTTAATGGCTTTTTCCGCACCGTCGACGTTGCAATTCTCGTCAACGTAGAAGGGGGCGTTGACAAAGGCGTCGATGAGGTCGCCAAATGTGGTGACAGTGATGGTGGCGCCACGGAAGTCGAAGCTAGATATGGGGGTATCTTGCAGGGGGGTGAGCAAGGCTTCCAAAGCATTGTCGTCGAGCGTACCGCTAGTCACTTTCACGTTGTTATTCTCATCAATGGTGTAGGTGATGGGTTGGGGCTTGACATTTACATCAATTTTAATTCCTTCCCAAGTGATGGTGAGGGCGGATGTAAGTTCTTTAGTGGTGGGGTTCACCGTGGCATTGAGTGTCATGGGAAGGTCGTTGAGGTCAAGTCCCTCTGCGTCGGGGTTAGTTACCTCTACGTCGATGTTCTTACTGCAAGTGAGCGTGATGTTGCCGTCAGTTCCCCAAGCAATGGATACATTCTCTACATTGACATTGCCAATCTCCATGCCGCTGAAAGCAAAGCCCTTCAAGCCAAAGTTCATCGTGTTGTCGGTGTTGGCCTTTAAGGTTACGTCGTTGAAAGAGTAGGTGCCTTCGCCATCCATGGAAACTTCAATCTGGCTTTTGTAGGTGCTTTCGATAGTAGTGGCATCAGGCGCAAACTGGATGGTGTAATCTTGCGTATTGCCGTCGTTGGCCGTCACGGTTACCTTCACGCTATGGGTGGTGGCGTCGTAGTTGCCTACGCTAGCACTGGCGAAGGAACTGGTTGTGGTGGCCGAGATGCAGCCGTCGGTGTAGGTGCCCGTTACGGTGTAATCATACACACCATCTTGGAGAGTAATTGCAGTATTGTTAACACTAAGAGAA
Organism: Oribacterium sp.; assembly: GCA_963656725.1. GTDB lineage: Bacteria > Bacteroidota > Bacteroidia > Bacteroidales > Bacteroidaceae > Alloprevotella. The sequence goes on from CAVKKI010000062.1 coordinate 1,984, forward strand.
CTTAGTGTTTTGTAGTAAACGAACTCAAGGTCGTCAACGTAAAGTGTGCTACCGTCCGTTCCATCGCTCACGTTGATTATATTGTCGCGATTCCAATAGTCAGCACTCGATACGATCACGTTCATCTTTGTGGGGATGGTGGTTTTATCGGTGTAGTTGATGGGTACTGTAATTGTTTCCCAATCGTCGTTGGCTGTAGTGGAAAATTCATAGTCGGCAGAGGCAATGAGTTTTCCGTTACCATTGATTGTTCCAGCATTGGATTTAGCCAAGATTGCTCGGTCTACGTCATCTTTTGAGATTTTTCCAGGACTTTTTTTCCCAATTTTAGAGCTAAAGGTACCTGTCCAAAGATATGTGATGATGTGTGCTTTCTCGGTTTTACCTGAAACGTTTATTCTTTTGAATTTTCCTCGGATGGCGTCAGGACGATAGGTGAAATCAATACCGCCATATGTTCCTCCATCTTGTTGACTTGTGCTAATTGCTGCATATACCCAAGGAGTACCAAAAGTTATATATGCTGGAGCTGTCGCGCCAATAGTTTTCACGCCAACAAAATAGTTCGATAATTTAAGGTATTTGCCATGTTCGTCATCGATTTGTTGGGTTACGAGTTTATCTGATTCGCCGAATGCAGAAACTTGTTGCTTAACATTACTTCCGTTCCAACCTTCGGGTTCAACGCCTGGACGGGTAATTAGCCCTTTCGCTTTACTTTCATTAGCAGCCTCTCCTCCTGTTGAAGTAGAAGCTTGAAATGTTTGTCCACAAGTGGTTTTCCAACTATCAAAACCATAATTGGGCAATTGCTGTGCCCAAGCACTTCCGCTCAGTGCGCAGAGGGTGATGGCTAATGCGGAAAGTTTTTTCGTCATAATTTTAATTAGCTTTAGGGGTAAAATTACCCCCCCCTTAAGCGAAGAGCGGCTCTGCCGGGTGAGCAGGGCCGCTCTTTGCGTAGGTTTGTTATTATTTTCTGTGTAATTGCAAGTTATTTCTTTGTAATTGCAAATTTATTTCACCACCTTTTTGCCGTTCACAATCACGGCGCCACGAGTGGCAGCGTTGGCCTTGCGGCCGTCGAGCGTGAAGATGTTGGCTTTAGCGGGGGCAGCGGCGTTGGCCTCGTTGATGGCCGTGACATTGCCACCGAAGTGGATGGTGTAGTTGGTGTAGGCTTCGGGAACGTACTTAATTTCTTGGCTCTGCACTTGAATGTAGAGCGTGTTGGTAGCGTCGTCGAAATATTCGGTTACCTTAGCGCCTTCGCCCACCTTGGTGTAGGTGAATTGGGTGGCGTTGTAGTTTACTTCGGGGTAGTTGGCGTTGTTGTCAGCGTCGAAGTTGATAGTTACGTCGCCCTGCTTCACGTCTTTAATGGCGTGGTAGTAAACGAGTTCTACATCGTCGATGATGAGTGTGTTGCCTGCGCCAATCTTTGTGCGGTCGCCAAAGTAGTCGTTGGCGGCGAAGATGAGGTTCAAGGAGTCGGGAGTGACGTCGGTGCCGGCATACTGGCCGTAGTCGAGGGGCACGGTCATCTCAAAAGGAGTGGCAGAGGTGGTTTTTTCAGTGATGCTTTGAATGGCTTTGGCCACGCAGAGGGCATCGTCGCTCTTAGTGGTGGCGCCGCCAGTGGCCGTTTCAAGACCAAGAATGTTGCGGTCGCGACCATACATAGTGGTCTTCACAATGCTAGAGGCGGGGGCAGTGTTGCCAGGCACTTCTTCTTGCTTGTAGGTGCCTTTCCAAAGATAGGCTACCACGGTGGCGGGCTCGTCTTTGTTGATAACGGTTTGCGAAGCGTTCTCTACGTCGTCGTTAATGTGCCAATATTTAAATTTCACAGCATCGGGCTTGCCCGTGAAGGCTACACCGCCAAATGTGCCGCCGTCGGCTTCTTTCACGGTAATGCCAGAAACGGCTGTGGCCCATGAGGTGCCGAGTGTTACGTAGCCGGGAACTACGTTGCTGGGCATAAACTTGTTGGGTGTGTTGGTCACGGCGATAGCGTAGTTGGCCACGTAGTCGTCGGCCTCGGTGTCGACGTCACCATAAGAGTTCACGTCGATGGGCGAACCTACGCGAGTGGCGCCAATGCCTTGAATGCCGATTACGTTCGACACACACCAGGGAGCGGGGTCAAGGTAGTTTTCGCGCTCGTCGCTGTCAACAAATGCGGTGTTAATGTCGTCCCAATTCAGATAGCCGTGAAGGCTGTCCCAGGGCTTATTCTGTGTCCACGTGCTTTCCTTAAAGTTGCCGTTTTCAAGCTGATAAGCGTTTGACAATTTGCCTTTGAAAAGCACGTAGATGGGCATGTCGCCACCATTCGTCCAGATAACGGGCACGTAGGCTACGAGGCTGTCGCCTTTCACGTAGCTAGTGGCGGGGTTAAGGTGTGCGGTGGCAAGAATTTCGCCATTGAGGAAGTTGAAGTCGACGTCGGGATTTTCGCCGAAGCTATAGGTGCTGTCGCTCTGGCTGAGAGTGATGTTGGGAAGGTCGATGTTGCCGAGCGCCATGCCGCTGAAGCTGAAGTTGGGCAGCGAGAAGTTTACGCAACCGGCGGTTTCGCTTTGGTTGAGGTAGACGTTGGCGTCCATGCGGGCGTCTTCTTCGTAAACCTCGTCGCCGAGTGCGATGTAGAGGTCGCCTGAGTAGCGTCCGAGCACGGGACTAACGTCGGTGGTTTGCGCCAAGGCTACAACCGAAGTGGTTGCAAGGGCGCAGGTGAGTAGAAATTGTTTCATATAAATGAGATTATTGTTGTTTCTTATTGTCAGAAAACCTTTTAGATTGTCAGAAAACCTTTTAGAAGAGGTAGTTGAAGCCCAGTGTGCCGTAGATGGGATAAAGGGCAAAGGTTACGCTTTGAAAGCTTGAGGGGAAAATGCCGTTGAGGCCCCATGTGAGGTTGGCGCTCACGCTGAGGTGTTTGTAGGCTTTAAACTCTCCGCCCACCTGAAGGCCCCATTGAAAACGCCGGAGGTCGGACGAGAAGTCGTAGGTGGCTGAGGTGATTTCGCTCTTCGTGCCTGTGGGGTCTTGGTCGCGGATGTAGCCGTCGTAGGCCTGGCCCGTGAACGACCCGTTGATGAGGTAAGAGAAATAGGGGCCGGCTTGCACTTGCCAACGGTCGTTGATGGTGTAGGTGGCAAGCACGGGGATGGTGAGATATTTGTTGTTGGCTTCGGTTTTTACCTTACCCGTCCAAGCGCCAACGACTTTACCTGCGGCTTCATCGCCGGCTTCGGCTTCGTTCACGGCTTCCATGTGATAGTTTTTCACCGTGGCGTCGGTTTTCATGCCTTTGTTTTCGAAGCGGATGCCTATCATGGCGCCCCAGTGCTTGGTAAACTTTCGTTGGGCAGCGCCCTCGATTTGTACGCAAAGGGTGGGGTTGTAGCTATTTATCTTTCTGATTTCAGCGGGAAGGGGAAGGGGAGATGTGCCGCCCACGCTGAAGCCAGCGCCAAGCCGCATGTGCCAGCCGCGAAGGGCTGCTTTGAGAATGTTGCTATCTGTGTCTTTTGCTTCTCTTACTGCGCTTTGCGCCACGAGGCTTGTTGTGGCGGTTAGGGCTAGGGTGAGCAAGATGAGGAGTCGTTTCATTGATGTGTGATGTGCTTTGCGTTAAGAGTTTATCCGAAGAGGTCGGCATGCGAACCCGTGTCGGTGAGAAGAAGTATGAGTTCGTCGCCGTTTTCTTCCCAAACCAAAAGCCAGTCGGCCTTGATGTGGCATTCCCAACGGCCCTCGTAATTTCCTGTTAGCTTGTGCTGGCGATATTTGGGCGGAAGCTGGCCACTTTCTGCTAAAAGATGAAATACTTCTCTTAACTCATGCAGAGGATATCCTCTTTTCATACAGCGTTTTAGGTCCTTGTCGAACTTGCGGGTGCGTTTTAGATGATATTTCATTTCACTCCAAATTTACGGAAATACTCGTCAATATCATCTATGGGATAAACTCTTCCTGCTTTGATGTCTTCTAGGGCTTCTTCCATACCGGTTTTTTTGCGCTTGCCAACGTTCCATCCCATTTTCAAGGCGATTCGCTTGAAAAGCTTTATCTCACTTTCAGGAATGGTGACGGGGAAAGTGGCATTATGTATTGTTGCGTCCATTTTTTCTATGTTTTAATTGTTCGTAATTATTCTTCCACTTTTTCATAAACCACCTTCAATTCGTCTACATACAGTGTGGAGCCCACGGCTCCTTTGAAGTAGGCGCCTTGTCGGCTTGAGGTCATCACCACGGCTATGGAGTAGAGTTCGGGGTGGGCAATGTCCATTTCCTGAGTGCCGAAGGGTTTGAATTCTTCGCTGAATTGTACCCAGTCGGAGGCGGGAAGGTCTTTTAGGTCGCCTGCAAATTCCACGGGAGCGTCGATGCGTGCGAGGTAGACGATGCGGGGCGATGAAAGCACGTTGGCTCCGTCGAGGGTGACTACCTTGGTGGTGTCTTTTTCGTCGCGGTTGTAGTAAACCACGGCGTAGATGTCGGCGGTGTCGTGCTGTTCGGCCAACACGTTGAGCTTGCTGTCGGTGAAGGTGTCGCCTGCTTTATATTTATAGTAGCCTTCGAGGCGGAGCGGACGGCTTTGCACGATGGGCAGTCCGAACTTGGTGGCTTGCAGCGCCTTGGCTTGGCTCACGGCAGCTACTGAAGCGTTGAATGTGCCGATGAAGAGGTTGCCTGCGGCGATGGGCATGGAGGTGCGCTTGCCGAAGTTTCCGGTGGAGCGGGTGACGAGTTTCACGCACTTGCCTTCAACGCCTGCTGAGTCGACGCATGAGGGATAGTCGGCTGGGGTTTGTGCCATGCCGCAGATAGCAAAGCCGGGGTTGCCCGTGCTCCACCAATTGCGTCGGGGGTTGCTGGTGTCGTTAGCGTCCATCTCATACCAAGTTTGATAGCGCTGCTTGGCCGTTTCTAGCTCATGGTTTTCAAAACTTAGCTTCCACTCGGTGGTGGGTAGGGGCAAGTAAGAGAAGCTGACGCTATAGATTTTGCTCCATTTGCCATCCTCGGAATGGGTGGTGTAGCGCTGTTCGGTGTCGAAGTTGCGCGTCAGTCCGTTAGCCTCTACCTCCACACCGTTCACCTGAGCGGTGATGCTGGCTCCGAGGGTGAGGGTGAATTTGGGCGCAAAACTTTCGCGGCTCACGGCTTGCCCGTTCACCTTGCGCTTGATGTTGAAATTTACGGCGTTGTTGTTTATGTCGTAGGTGCTAATCACCTTGCTGTTTTCTTTGAGCCAAAGGCTGTCAATGCCTGTGATGTCGCACTCAGCGTTGAGGGGTTCTTCTTGAATGCATGAGTGGAGGGCGAGCAGGCTAGTGAGCAGGGTGAGTAGTAGGGAGATGCGTTTCATTGAGTGTGTTGTGATGAGGAAGGAGGTTGTGTAAGGAGGGGCTAATTGGCCCTTTTTCTATTTTAGTTTGCCTATTTTTTTTGTTAGTTTGCCTTTTTCTATTTCAGAGTGCAAAGTTACGAAAAAAGTGAGAGGTTTTGCGCTATGAATTGACTTTCACGGCATTTTTGTGTCGGTAAAATCGGTAATTACCGAAATTACCGGTATTTTTTTCTTGTACCGACCGAAATTTCGGGGATTGAGGGAGGCTTTCGCTTAGTCGGTGGGGGCGACGCGGCCCGCGTCGGCGCAAGAAGCGGCGCTAGCAACTTTTAAACCACTTGGGTGTTGTGGTAATTTTAAGTTGCTAGCGCCGCTTTTTGTTGGGTGTTGTGGATTTTGTTTTGCCTCTCGCGTTGTTTCTTGCGCCGACGCGAGCCGCGTCGCCCCCACTGACTGGGAGGAACTTCTAGAACTACTGTCGCTTATTTTACTATAAGGAGTGCATCGCCGTAGGGGCCGAATTTGTAGTCGTGCTTCAGCGCCTCTTCATAGGCGTGCATGGTGTAGTCGTATTCGCCGAAGGCGGCGGTGAGCATGAGCAGTGTGGAGTAGGGCAGGTGGAAGTTGACGAGCATATCGGTGGCTACGTGGAAGTCGTAAGGGGGGAAGATGAACTTATTGGTCCAGCCTTCAAACTCTTTGATGCGACAGTCGGTGCTGCAGGCCGACTCGAGGGCGCGTTGCACGGTGGTGCCCACAGCCAATACGCGGTGATTTTCGTCTTTCGCCTTGTTGACGATGCGGCAACACTCGGCGTTCACCATCATCTGCTCAGAGTCCATTTTGTGTTTCGTCAAGTCTTCCACATCGGTGTTGCGGAAGTTGCCCAAACCGCAGTGCATGGTGAGGAAGGCTTGCTCAATGCCCTTAATTTCCATGCGTTTCATCATTTCGCGCGAGAAGTGCATACCGGCTGTCGGCGCAGTCACAGCGCCTTCGTGCTTGGCGAAGATGCATTGAAAGCGTTCGAGGTCTTCGGGCTCGCTGCCACGGCCAATGAAGCGGGGCACGGGGGCTTCGCCAAGGGCGTAGAGTTGGCGTTTAAACTCGTCGTGGTCGCCGTCGTAAAGGAAACGTAGCGTGCGTCCGCGACTCGTGGTGTTGTCAATCACTTCGGCCACGATGCTGTCGTCGTCGCCGAAATAGAGTTTGTTGCCAATGCGGATTTTGCGGGCGGGGTCAACGAGCACGTCCCACAGGCGGAGTTCTTGATTAAGCTCTCGCAGCAAGAACACCTCGATGCGTGCTCCGGTCTTCTCTTTGTTGCCGTAGAGGCGGGCGGGAAACACTTTAGTGTCGTTAAACACGAACACGTCGTGCTCGTTGAAGAAGGTGAGAATGTCCTTAAACATGAGGTGCTCAATGTCGCCCGTTGTGCGGTGAAGCACCATCATGCGGCATTCGTCGCGGTGGGGTGCGGGGTATTGGGCAATCTTTTCTTCGGGGAGTTTAAACTTAAATTGTGACAGTTTCATATCGAGATGTTTTCTTTGCGATAGAGTGATTTTCAGTGCCTTTCGCTCTTTTGGGGAGCGATGCGGTGATTAGCGGGTGGGGTTGTAGCGTGTGTCGAACTCATCGAGGGTGAAGCAGCGGTCGATGGTGAAGGGGCCCACCTGGGTGCGTCGTAAGGCGGTGAGGTGTGCGCCGCTGTTGAGGGCGGTGCCGATGTCGCGCGCCAGGGAGCGGATGTAAGTGCCCTTTGAGCAAGTGACGCGTAAGCGCAGTTGCTGCGTTTCGGGCTCGTAGCTGATGAGTTCGAGACTATGAATGGTGACGGGCTTTGCGCGCAGTTGCACGTTTTGTCCGCTTCGGGCCAAGTCGTAGGCGCGCTTGCCTTCTACTTTGCAGGCGGAGAAAGCGGGCGGCACTTGCTCAATTTCGCCCGTGAACTGCTTAAGCACCTGCTCAATGCCTTCAAGGGTGATGTGCTCTGTGGGGAAATAAGCATCCACGGGGTGTTCGAGGTCGAAACTCGGCGTGGTGGCTCCCAATTGCAGCGTGGCCTCGTATTGCTTCACACCGGCTTGCATTTCTTCAATTTGCTTGGTGGCTTTGCCAAGGCAGAGCACCATGACGCCTGTGGCCAGAGGGTCGAGCGTGCCGGCATGGCCAATTTTTATTTTGCGCTTTCCTAGCGCTTGGCTCAGCACCCAACGCACGCGAGCCACGAGTTGGAAAGAGGTCATTCCCAACGGTTTGTCGAAGGCTAGGATGAGGGGGATGATGCCGCCTGCCAAGGGGTTGCCGTCCTCCATAAAGACTTCGGGCATCTCGATAAATTGGTCGAGAATGCCCTCGCAGCTAAAAAAGTCGGCCTCTTTGAAAGAGAGGTTGTGGAAGGCGGCTTGCGGAATGAGGTAGGAAGTGGGGAATTGGCTATTTTCGGTCATTGCTAGGGTGGCCAGAGTGAAGCGTGGGGCGGCTCGTTTTTACAAAGGTAGCCAGCCCTCAAGAGGTTGCGGTGAGTGAGTTATTGAAATAGGGAGAAGAGGATGGTGGCCACGCCCACGATGGCGCAGTAGTAGGCGAAATAGATGAGTTTGCCACGATTCACAATGCTAATCATCCACTTGCAAGCGGCGCATCCCGAAAGGAAGGCGGCCACGAAGCCAACGGCCAAAGGCACCATGCCGATTTCGCCAAACGCTCCGGCCTCGTCGCCTTTAACGAGTTTCATCACGTCGAGCAGAGCCTCGCCCAAAATGGGGGGAATGACCATGAGGAAGGAGAATTTGGCCATGTTGGCTTTTTTGTTGCCCAGCATAAGGCCCGTGGCAATTGTTGTGCCCGAGCGACTTAGGCCAGGAAGCACGGCCACGGCTTGCGAAAGACCGATAACGAAGGCGTGAAGCAGCGAAATATTTTCGCGCTGACGCGGACGGGCCAAGTAAGAGAAGGTGAGCAACAAGGCGGTGAGGAGCAAGCAAATGCCCACCACCAACAGACCGGAGCCAAAAATGGCTTCCACCTTGTCTTTAAAGAACACGCCCACAATGCCAATGGGAATCATCGACACCACAATGTTGAGCACGTAGCGCTGGTCGGGGTTGAGGCGCGTGAGCAAGGTTTTCCCTTGGTGATTGAAGGGGTGGAACATGCCTTTGAGAATGCTCCAAATTTCACCGCCCAACACCACGAGTGTGCTTAGCACGGTGGCCACGTGTACGGCGATGGTGAACGTCATGTTGCTTTCAGCGTCGATGCCGAAGAGGTTGGACACGATGGTGAGGTGTCCGCTGCTGCTCACGGGCAAATATTCCGTAAGGCCTTGAAGCAGACCGAGGAGCAGGGCTTGTAGGGTATCCATAAGTTAATATCGGGGGTTGTAGTGTGCCAGGCCCGCGTGTCTTGAAGCGTTGCGGCTTCAAAAACGGCCCCGAGTTGTCGGTTTGCCGAGCTTATAGCTTGGTAGTGACCGACAAATAGGGCGAAAGACTCGAGGCCTGGGAACGATATAACGATTTCTTTTTTTCGGGAGAAGCTCTTCGTTGCGCGTTCCTTACCCTTTCTCTTTGCTAAAAAAGCCCCGAGCTGTCGGTTTACCGAACATATAGTTTGGCATAACCGACAGAATGGGCAGAGGCTCGGGGCCACGGAACGATATAACGATTACTTATTTTTATTTTTTGCTTATCGTCTTTCCTTAGGCTTTGCTTTTCGAAAATGCCCCGTGGCTGTTGGTTTGCTCGGCTTGTGGCCTAGTAGTGACTAACAGCTAGGGCTTAAATAGGCTCGAGGCCTAGGAACGATATATGCTTTTGCTATTTTATTTTTTGTCGTCCACTTCTTCGCTTGCTTCGCTTTGTGCAGCATCTTTGGGCTTACGCACGATGGCGTAGACCATGAAGAGGTAGCCGAAAAGGCACACGGCGGGAGCCACTTTAATGTGTTGCGCGTTGAAGATGTGTGCGTTGAATGTGCTTTCGTCCGAACCCGATCCGGCCATCAGCACCATGCCGATAATTACCACGGCCATGCCCACAGCGAGCAAGATGAAGTTGATGCGGTCGAAGGCAAATACCTTTTTACTTGTTGGTTTCATTGCGTATGAATGTGTATTTTTTTACTCTTTTTCGTTAGGGGTGAACTTTCATGCTCCTCCCCTCGCGCGTGCGCGCGTTAATTAATATAGGTGTCGCAGGTGCGCATGTGCAGGTGTCGGTTCACCGAGAAATAGGCACACCAAGCGGTGAGCCCAATGCCGCACACTAGTATGCAGCCTAGCGTGGCCACCCACACCTCGGGGGTGATGAGTTGGTTGAGATAGATGTCGCCGGCTCCGGCTTCAAACTGCAAATAATAGATGCCCGCACCTAGCGCGCCACCGGCAATAAGGGCGGCCACAAGGCCAATGCGCACCGCTTTCCAAATGAACGGGCGGCGAATGAAGCTCCACTTCGCACCCACGAGTTTCATGGTTTGAATGCTGTAGCGGTGAGCGTAAACGCTCATGCGAATGGTGTTGTTGATGAGCGAAACCGACACGAGGGCCAACAAGAGCGCCACGCTGAGCAACCCAAGCCCTACGGCGGGAATGGTGCGGTCAAGGCTTTGCATGATGTCGCGCGGGTAGTTAATCTCCGTCACTCCGGCAAGCGAGGTGATGCTTTGCTCGTAGTGGGCCAAGGAGTCGAGATTGGCGTAGTCGCTTTTAAGGTATACTTCAAACTCAGCCGGCACGGGACTGCTGCCCTCGAAGGTGCCGAGGTCGCCTCCCATGGCCTCGTTCATGTCGGCAATGCCTTTCTCTTTCGAAATGTAGGCCACCTGTCGGGCGTAGGGCGCGCGCTTCAGAGCCGATTGTGTGGCATAGAGCTCGGCGTGGGTGATGCTGTCGTTGAGCATCACTTCAACGGTGAGCCCTTCGCGCAATTGTCGGCTGAAGTTGTTGCCCACCGTAACGAATAAAACCACCAAGCCCAATAGCAGTAGTACCATGGTGGTGCTGATGCCTGTGGTGATGGTGGCAAACTTGCCTGTGCGTCGTGCTTTATGTGGAGTTTTACTCATGCGTGTGGGGTTGTGAGAGCCCGAAAAAGGGGCGCTCTTAGGCTAAATTCGTACAAAAGTACTACAAAAATAGGGGGTGTTCCAAGTGAAATCCATTTTTTAACATTTATTGCTTCCATTTTCTTGCTTTCGCCTTGCGTTTTTTCCGTCTTTTCGCTTCTCTTTGTTTCGTTTCGATTTTTCGGGTTTGAGAAACGATTTTCCGAAAATGGTGAAATTTTATGACAAAAATAGCCCTGATTATCAGCACTTCCCGAATGGCGTTACTTAGTGGCTTGATAGGAAAAACTAGTGGCTTGATAGTGCTTCACTAGTGGCTTGATAGGAAAAACTAGTGGCTTGATAGGAAAAACGGTCGGCCTAATAATTTTTTTCACCCCTTGAGAAGGTGAAATTTGAGGTGTTGAAAGGGCGATTTTTTAATGGATTTGTTTTGCGTGAAAGAAGATAGGGTTTAACCATCATTGGCATCTTCTTAAA
>CAVKKI010000063.1:0-12782 GCA_963656725.1 Oribacterium sp.
GTTCCGCAGTGGTTACAATCTCGGCTTCCTCGGTGTGACAACCCCCATCTTGGAGTTGGAACTTGAGGATCGACTTGTTAAGGCCATTACCCGTTTCTTAATGGAACTTGGCAGTGGCTTCACCTTCATCGGCAACCAACACGTATTGAAATACAATGTCGTGAGAAAATGAAGGCCTAGGCGTAACAGACGATGTTTTTGCGGTAGAGCTGGAGCAACTTTTAGTCAAAAAAGTGAGGGTCACGTTGCAGCAACTCAACGATGGCGGCGGGGGGACGTTGATTAAGTAGCTGTTGCTTCATCCAATCCATGTAGGGGGCCACGTGAGCGAAAAATTGGTGGTAGCCCTGACAGAGGTAGTTGAGGCCGGGCTCGCCATCGGCGGTGCGGGTAAAGCGGTTTTTAGGACATTCGCCGTTGCAGGCAAAGAGGTAGGGGCACTCCTTGCACTGACGCGGCAGGGAGGTTTGCTTGGCTTGGCCAAAGGCGCGCTGACGCGGTGAGTACATCATGTCGATGAGCGTGGAAGTGTGAATGTTGCCCAGTTTATATTGTGGAAAAACGAAGTGGTCGCACGAATAGACATCGCCGTTCCACTCAATGGCACCCGCATGACCGCAAGTTTTGGCCAAGGTGCAGATGCCTGGCGACTGTCCCATCCAATTAGCTAGCGTGGAGTCGAAAAGTTGCACAAAATAGTTGCCCACGTCGTGGCGCACCCATTCATCGAAAATAGTGCAGAGAAAATGGCCCCATTGTTGCGGAGTGACGCTAAACTCCATCAGTCCGCCCTCGCCAGCTTCGTCAACTGAGGCCAGTGTGCGTCCGTCGTCATGCGTTTGCAGTCGTTCCACAATAGGGGTGAATTGCAGATAGTGACAGCCAATCTCCTTAAAGAAATGGTAGAAGTCGAGCGGATAGTCGGCATTGAAGTCGTTGACCACGGCAAGAGCGTTCCATTCCACTTGATGCTTGTTGAGCAAGCGGATGCCATGCATCACCTGATTGAATGAGGGACGCCCGGCACGGTTGCGGCGATATTCATCGTGAAACTCTTGCGGACCATCGATGCTCACCCCCACAAGCCAGTTGTTCTCCTTAAAAAAACTGCACCATTCGTCGGTGAGCAACGTGCCGTTGGTTTGCAGACAATTGTCTATTTGGTGGCCCGCAGCATGCTTGCGTTGCAGCTCTATCACTTTGCGGTAGAAACTGAGCGGACGCATCAATGTTTCGCCCCCATGCCAAGTGAAGAGCACTTGCGGCATGGTTTGCGCAGCGATGTAGTCGTGAATGAACTTTTCGAGCAGTTCATCGCTCATCACCTCGTGGGGCGAGTCGGCATAGAGCTTTGATTTTTCAAGATAATAGCAGTATTTGCAAGCCAAATTGCAGCGCGAACCCGCGGGTTTGGCTAGCAAATAGAGGGGGGAGGAGAAGGGAGATATGTCCATGAGTAGAATGGCTGTGGAAGGGGGAATGTTATGTTCGGGAAAAGTGGATGTAGGGTGGTTCTATAAATTAGCTTTGTCAGATTTTGGTGCTATTTTAATATTTGAATATCGGCTGCGTTCGGCAAAGCAAAACAAGTTTTTCTTTGCTCTCACTTGCACGATATTTTCGTCCATTTTGTTTGTGAACGAAGGAGCATAGCGGGCTATGTGACTGAGTGAACAAGCAAAATGGGCGAAAAAGAGCGCCGAAAGATGACAAAACGTTATAGAACAGAATTAGTAATTTTAAAGGTGGTAATTTATAGAACCACCCATATATAAGGAGGAGAGAAAAGAGGCGTTCGAAAGCCTTTTCCTCTCCTCTTTTTAGTTCGTTTTTAATGTATGTGCGGTTCTTAATGCTCGGTTAATACCATTCGCCATCGTCGTCGCTTGAAGATGAATTGCTGTTTTGCTTCTCTAGCTCATCCGTAGAGTATTCGTCTTCATAGTGTTGCTCAATGGGGGCTTGCTCCATTGTCTGCGTTTCGGGCAGTGCTAGCGGAGCGAGGTGAGCGTCGTAGAACTTCTGATAGTCGTTGATGCTAAACACCGTGCCTACGAGTTCGAGGTTGGCTTTCGAAATGAGCAGCACTTTGCCTTTTGAAAGGAAGGGGCGAAGGTCTTTCGACTTAAACACGCGTTGAGCGTAGGCATGCACCTCGTCGAACGAATTGAAACCCGAAATGGTGAACTTGTTGAGGCCTTTCTCTTTGGCAATGCTCATGTCGAAACCGCGCACCACGAAGGTGGTGAAGTTGAAATGAGCCATTTCATAGAGCAATTGGTTGTCGACAATCGAGTCGGTGGGGTAAGCCAGCACGAAGAGATAGGGAGTGTTGCGCTCGTCAGAGAATTGTTTGGCTCGGGTGCTCTCGTCAACAGCAGCGTCGGCTCCAGCGGTGCGGCGGTCCCAAAGCGAACCAAGGTCGAAGGTGGCGGAGCCCGGCTGGCGGCCTTCCTCTAATCCCTTTACAATCATGCCCGCCATTTCACTCACGTCGCTATCGGGGAATTTGCTCACCAATTCACGCAGTTCATCAATCAACTCTTTGGTGGGAGCCGTGGCTAGGCGTGAAAGCGCATGCACGAAGATGAATTTGGCTCGGTTGAGGCCATTGGGGAAGTTGGTGGTGGAGGTGTTGAAATTGCGGTTCACCGTCACAGGGTCTCGGTGGCGATAGGCTTGATAAGTGGCGGTGTAGAGCGAATCCTCAATCTGCTTGCCGAAGCGGGCGTAGTATTCAAAGTTGGGGTCGGTAATCACTTTCGTCATTTCGTTGTTAGCATAATGCTGCGCTAAGTAGTTGCGTGCCTCTTCGGCCTTGTCGGTGCGTCCCCATCGAGAGTAGAGCAAGAAGAGCTGATAGTAGGCATCGGCCAGTTGCTCGAAATCGGGGTAGTGACCCGTGAGACGCTCAAGGGTGGAGGCGGCTAGGGGGAAGTCTTCGAGATCATCTTTCTCAATAACGCCAGCATTGTAAAGGCCATCCATAATAATTTTGTCAGACTCGGCTTTAGCCTCTTCGGTGAAGGGAATCTGCTTCAAGTAGTAGGCACGTTGGTGCGGGTCGTTTTGCACGGAGTCGGGCTCTTCGCCTACCTCTCCTTGTTCCACCTTCGCGAGCGAGTCGGCCACGGCTTGCAAAGAGTCTTCGGCGGCGTAGTCGTAGCCCTCCTCGTCGAGATTTTTAAGCACGGTGTGGTTGCTGCGTCGCCAATTATCTTCGTTGGCACGCTTGCCCCATCGGCGAGAAAAGTCTTGCTTGCCTTGCATCACTTGTGTGGGGTTGTAGAAATACCAAGCCTTGTTGCCTGTGGTTTGTTGTGTGGTTTGGGTGGTGGTTTTGTTGTTGGCGGCATTGCCGTCTTGCCCATTCTCATTGGCACGAGCTAGGGCGGCCGAGTCTCGCTTCGCCTTTCGTTCCTCCGCCTCCTTCTTTTTCAGCGCCTCAATCACACGGTCGATGGCCGCGTTGCGGTCGGCCTCGCTCATGCGTGAAAGCAACTGCAAACTGTCTTGCAACTGCACGGCCGAGGTGTAGGGCACGAGTTTGTCGAGCACCTTTGAGCGGTGAGCAATTTCTTCATAATCCTCTCGCTCCTTGTCGATTAAGCCGATGGCTTCGGTGTAGCACGACTGTGCTTTGTCGAAGCGGCGCTGATCCCAATAAACTCCGCCCAAGCGCAACAGCAACACGCCTTTCTCAATGCCCTTTCGGGTGCTTTTTTCGCGTCCTTGCTCATAGGCCGAAATGGCAGCAGCGGTGTCGCGTTGGGTGAGATAGATGTTTCCTAGGGCATAATAAACTTGGTCGAGATAGTCCTTGTTGTTGTCATTGCGAGCCATGCGGCGCAACTTCTTAATCATGCTGCTGCGCTGACTGCTTTGTCCGGCCAACACCTCGGTTTGCAAAATGCGGGCGTTGAAGGCCAGTTCAAAGGGCGGACTTTTCTTTAAGCATTTGCTGAGCGCCTTGTAGGCCGCTTGATCGTTGCCCAACTGCTTGTTAACCTGGCCCAAGAGGTAGTAGAGGCGGGCTTGGCGATAGTTGCCTTTGGCATAGCGTGCGGCACGCTGCAAATAGGGCAGAGCGTCGGCAAAGCGCTCTTGGCGAAGCAGCAGGTCGGCCTGTGTGGCATCGGCTTCGCGGAGCGTTTGGGTGGTGACGGAGTCGCGGCGCACTCGCTTAAGGGCGTCTTCCGCATCGTAGAACCATTTTTCTTGCGTGTAGCACCGTGCCATCCATTGTCGCGCCTCAGAGGCCACTTCGGGTTGGGCGGCATAAAGGCGGGTGATGTAAGAGAAGGTGGCGGCAGCCTCCAAGAAATCGCCTTTCTCAAATTGGGCGCGTCCCATCATAAGCCAAGCATTTTTTAGGAAGGGATTAAACTCTTTGCGCTGCAAATAAGCCTTCATCTTTGCGCTCTTTCGCTTGTTGGCGCTCACCACGGGACGGCGCTTGATGCTGTGAAGCGAAATGGCTTTTTGGCATTTGGTAATAGCCGTTTCAAAATTGCTTTTTCCCGTGGTGCGCGATTGAGCATTGCCCACGAGAAACACGGGCAGCAATTGGGTAAAGTTGTCTTTGTTGCCGTCCACTTTGGCCTTCTCGCCCTCGATGAAAGCTTGCGAACCGTTGTAGTAGACGTTGTAGCGCGTGGTGAACGATTGCCAGAAACGCGACGAAGCCGTGTTCTTTTTGGTGGAACACGACACTAACAGCACAAGGCAAAGCAGTGAGAGTATGTAGACGACTTTTCGTTTCACTTTCTTATAAAACTGAATTTTAAGGCTTTTATTGTGCGACACACGGCATAAATGCTGATGCTCATTAAAATGATAGACGCTCCACCCGGCACATCGGCAAAATAAGAGAGCAACAAGCCCGCCACGCAACCCACATAGGCAAACAGGGACGAGAGCCACACCATGCGGTTGTAGGTGTGAACGAAGAGCGCGGCCGTCATTTGCGGAACACTAAGCAGCGAAATCACCATCACAATGCCCACCATGTGAAGGCAACCCACAATGGTGAGGGCTGTGAGCAGCATCATTATGCTTTCAAGGGCGTTGACGGGCAAGCCTTGTGTCAGTGCAAAGTTGCGGTCGCAGGCCACGCTGATGAGGGGGCGCTGCAATAGCAGATAGAGGCCCACTGACACGAGGGTGAGCAACCCTAGCACGATGAGGTCGAGGGTGGAAATGCTGAGAATGTCGCCAAAGAGGTAAGAGGGAAGGTCGGTCATAAAGCCCGGTGCCAAATAGGCGAAGAGAATGCCGAGCGACATGCCAAACGTCCAGAGCATGGCGATGGCAGAGTCTTCACGCACCGTGCGCTTGCCGCTCAACCACCGAATGCCGAAGCCTGAAAGCACGGCAAACACGGCCGCACCGGCTAGAGGCGAAAACCCAAAATAGGCTCCCAATCCCACACCGCCCAACGAAGCATGTGCCATGCCGCCACCTGCAATGACCATGCGGCGGGTCACCACATAGGTTCCCACCACCGCACAGAGCACGGAGGCCAAAAGCGCACCGATTAAGGCGTTTTGAAAAAAAGTGTAGGTGAAAATCGTTGTCATCTTTTCTTTGGGCGAAGGGTGAAAACTTAGGCGGGGGTTTGTTGGGTTTCTTCCATCAGTAAGAATGCCTCGTCTTTTAAATCGTTGGGCAGCGCAATGCCGCGCACTTGCAGCGAGCGCAACCAAGCCGCCACCTCGGTGGGGCGAAGGGTGGTGAGCACCTCGTCGAACTGCTCCACCTCGGCCTCGTCATAATCTTCAGCTTCACGTCCCTTAAACGCATCGAGTTCTTCATCTTCAAAATACTCGGCGGGCTGCGTCATGGCTTGTGCCAACTGCTCCTTCTCGCACACAGCGTGCTTTCCGCAGCAACCGTCGGGCCGAGCTTTTTTTATGGGGGGCATTTCGCTTATTTCGCCACGCTCCAGTTGCTTTTTCAGTGAGCGTTCGCGCAGTTTGCCCGCAATGAAGGCCACGATGCAGAGGGCGAGGAGCGAAAGTATCAGTACCAGCATGCTAATTCTTATTGTCTAATGATTTCAAATCGTCCCAAAAGTTGGGGTAACTCTTGCTCACCACCTTAGGGTCGGCTATTTTCACTTCGGGGCAGAGCAAACAAGCCGGCGCAAAAGCCATGGCCATGCGGTGGTCGTGGTAGGTGGCGATGGGCTCGCCGTTGTAACGTGGCGAGGCCGCGTCATACCTATATATATATAAAGCCTCGTCGCCCTCCACTCCGAGCGTGATGCCCAGTTTGGCTAGCTCGTTTTGCAAGGCCGCCATGCGGTCGGTTTCTTTGATGCGGAGCGATTGCAATCCCGTGAAGCGGAAGGGCTGACGCAGCAAGGCACAAGTCACCACAAGGGTTTGTGCCAAGTCGGGCTGATTCACAAGGTCGAGTTCATACACCTCGTTGGGCTGAAGGGTGGGGCGCGTTTTCGTGAGTGTGGCTTGGTTGGCTTGTGCGTCGAACGTGGTGGCCACACCTAAAGGCTCAAAAAAACGGCAGATGGCGCA
Source organism: Oribacterium sp. (assembly GCA_963656725.1). Classification (GTDB taxonomy): domain Bacteria; phylum Bacteroidota; class Bacteroidia; order Bacteroidales; family Bacteroidaceae; genus Alloprevotella. The sequence goes on from CAVKKI010000063.1 coordinate 6,537, forward strand.
GTCGCCTTGCAAGCTTTCTTCGTGCAACCAAGGCAACACCACGCGGGCCTGAGTGTCGGGGGTGAGGGCAAGAATTTCATACCAATAAGAGGCAGCGCTCCAATCGCTCTCCACGGAGAAGTCCACGCCTTGGCGATAGGGCTTGGCGCTCACTTTGATTTGCTTTTCGCTAGTCCATTCCACCTCAGCGCCAAATTGTTGCATCAAACTGATGGTCATGTGAATGTAGGGACGTGAAATGATGGTGCCTTCTAGCGTCAGCTGCAATCCCTCTGTCATTTGCGGCGCCACCATCAGCAGTGCCGAAATGTATTGTGAACTCACATGGGCCGGTAGAGTCAACTCTCCCCCCTTGAGCCGATGGCCTTTGATGCGAAGGGGCGGAAAGCCCTCGTTTTCCACATAGCTGATTTCAGCACCTAGCTTTCGCAGAGCGTCTACTAACACCCCGATGGGGCGTTGGCGCATTCGCTCGGTGCCTGTCAATGTGTGTTCTTCGCCTTCAACGGTCGAGAAATAGGCGGTGAGAAAGCGCATGGCCGTGCCGGCTGCCATCACGTCGAGGGTGTCGGTGCGCTCGGTCAGCGCCCGCTTCATCACGAAAGTGTCGTCGCAGGTCGAGGCACGGTTCACTTTCGAGGCTTCTCCGCTCAGGGCAGCAAGCAGCAAGGCGCGATTGCTCAAACTTTTTGAGGAAGGAAGTTGAATCGTGCCCTCAATGTGTTGAGGTAGGTGTGGAGTGTATGTCATTGTGTGGTATGAGGTGTAGATGTGGAAGATGCAAAGTTACTTTTTTCTGAATGGAAATGGCTTTTATATGGGCGGTATTTCTAGTTTTTTCAAAAAAACTGGCTAGAAAGTTGGTGGTAAAACAAAAAATGCGTACTTTTGCACTCGCAATTCGGGATGTAGCTCAGTCCGGTTAGAGTACGCGTCTGGGGGGCGTGGGGTCGCTGGTTCGAATCCAGTCTTCCCGACTAGCAAAAAAAAGAAAAGCAAACTGTTTTAATAAGCAGTTTGCTTTTTTCGTTTTTGGGAGAGGAAAATCTCAGGGACATTGAGAAGCTCTGGGGGCGACGCGTCCCGCGTCGGCGCAAGTAGAAACGCTAGCAAATTTGTATTATTCTGCTTACATAAACTTTCTCTAAAAAAGTATATTTACTAGCGTTTCCCCTTGCGCCGACGCAGGACGCGTCGCCCCCAGAGCTTGGAGGAATTAAATTAATTGTTTTCAGCCTGTTCTTCTTCGTAATCCATTTGTGCCTGAACCACGAAGAGGAGTTCTTCAGCGGTGAAGTCGCCCATGCCCTCCTTCTTTGCTTTCTTCGCTAGGTGTTGGGCAATAGCTTCTTCATCAATCTCCACGTAGCCGTCTTTGTCGGGCTCAGCGTCGAGAATGCCGCTTTCGGTGTAGTATTCAATGATGAGGTCAAGAAAGTAGTAGAGTAGGTCGTCGTCCATCTTCTCTTGCAATTCTTGCGGAAGGTGGCTTTTCATAAACTCCACGGCTGCTGCGTCTTCTTGCGCATCAAGCATCAGTTCTTCGTCTAGATTCATTTCAGCAAGGCTTCCACTTTTTCAACAAATTCGGCTTTCTTGCCTGCACCTACGTGCTTATCTACCACTTCGCCGTTCTTGATGAAAAGCACGGTGGGCACATTGCGGATGCCAAATTTAGCGGTGAGTTCTTCGTTGTCGTCCACGTCACATTTGCCCACGTTCACTTTGCCTTCATATTCGTCGGCAAGTTCAGCAATGTAGGGAGCAATTTTCTTGCAAGGGCCACACCAAGTGGCTGAAAAGTCGAGTACTACGGGCAGACCTTCTGCCACGATGCTTTCGTAATTCTGGTCGGTGATAATTTTTTCCATAATGAGTTGTTTCTTTATTTAGAAGTTATAATGTCTTGATTTATGCAATTAAAGTGCCAAAGGCTAAAGAGTGGCTTATTAGTTAATGTGATAATCGAGTTCGTATTCTTTCATCAAATCCATCAGCTCGCTGGTTACGGAGATGCGGCAGTTTTTGCTTTGAAGCACCACGTTTAATTGTTTCTCTTGATTCACCACGTTCAAGAACACGTCGGTGGGGCCGGGGGTGCGTTTCATGGTGGCAATGAGGTCGGCTGTGAGGTTGGCGCTAAGTTTGTCGGTGCGCAGGGTGATGGTGATGGACTTCACCTTTTGGTCTTTCACATCGGCCAAAAATTCCACGCGACCAATTTTCAGTTCATATTCTCCCTGTCGCCATTGTCGCTCTTCCACGCGGGCGGTAATAAACACGGAGTTGCTCACTTGCAGGTAGCCACTAAAATTGGCCCAGTCGTTACCGAAGAGGGCAATCTCGCCCGCCCCGGTGTAGTCTTCCAGTTTCACAATGCCGTAGGGCTTTCCCGTTTTGGTCTGTCCCACTCTCACGTTGGTCACAATGCCACCCAGCATCACGTCTTTGTTGGCAAACTCTGTGAGGTTGTCAATTTGGTCCATGTGCATGTTGCACACGTTGTTGACGATGATTTTAAACGAATCGAGCGGGTGGCCAGAAATGTAGATGCCAATGAGGTCGCGTTCACGGTTTAGCCGTTCAATGTCGCTCCATCGCTCAATGTCTTTCGAAGGCTCGGGCTTGGCAATGTCGATGGTTTCGGCCGGCCCAAAGAGCGAGAGCGTGTTTTCAGCCTTGTCCATTTGGTAGGTGTTGCCATAGCGCACAAGGGCATCGAGGAAGGTTTCGCGGTTTTCGCCAGGGGTAACGAATTGTTCGCGTGTAACGTTGCCAAAACTGTCGAAGGCTCCCGAAAGGGCAAGATTTTCCAACGATTTTTTGTTGCAGCTAGAAAGGTTGATGCGCTCCACGAGGTCGTAGATGGATTTAAACGGCCCGTTCTTCTTTCGCTCTTCGAGCAAGTGAATTACGGCTCCTTCGCCCACGCCCTTCACGGCACCGAGGCCGAAGCGGATGTCGCCGCTGTGGTTCACGCTAAACTTAAGGTAACTCTCGTTGATGTCGGGGCCTAGTGTGCTGATGCCCATCGATTTACACTCGTCCATCAGTTTGGCCACGGTGCTGATGTCGGCCAAACTTCGGCTCATCACACCAGCCATGTATTGCGAGGGATAGTTGGCTTTGAGATAGGCCGTTTGATAGGCCACCCATGAGTAGCAGGTGGCGTGGCTCTTGTTGAATGCGTAAGAGGCAAAGGCGCGCCAGTCTTCCCAAATCTTCTCGAGCGCTTTCGGGTCGTGTCCGTTTTTCTTTCCGCCCTCAATAAATTTGGGGTACATGTGGTTCAGCTTCTCAATCAACTTCTTACCCATGGCCTTACGCAGGGCGTCGCTCTCACCGCGGGTGAAGTCGGCAATCTCGCGCGAGAGAAGCATCACTTGCTCCTGATAAACGGTGATGCCGTAGGTGTCCTTCAAATATTTCTCCATACACGGCAAGTCGTAGGTGATAGGCTCGTCGCCGTGCTTACGGGCAATGAAGGAGGGAATGTATTGCATAGGGCCTGGACGATAGAGGGCGTTCATGGCGATGAGGTCCTCAAAGGTCGAGGGCTGCAGTTCGCGCAAGTATTTCTGCATACCGGTCGACTCGAATTGGAACGTACCAATGGTGCGTCCGTCGCAATAGAGCTGATAGGTGGCGGGGTCGTCAATGCTGATTTCGTCGATGTTCAGGTCAATGCCCAGCGAGAGTTTGATGTTTTCAAGTGCTTCCTTTATAATAGAGAGGGTTTTCAACCCCAGAAAGTCCATCTTAATCAACCCCGTTTCTTCAATCACGCGGCCCTCATACTGCGTGCAGTGCAGTTCCTCGCCCGTTTCCTTATCGCGGGCGGTCGACACGGGCACCCAGTCGCTAATGTTGTCGCGGCAAATAATGAAGCCGCAAGCGTGCACACCCGTGTTGCGCACATTGCCCTCTAGCATTTTGGCGTAGCGCAGGGTGTCGCGCAGCAAGGGGTCGTTCGAGGTTTCGGCCTCGCGCAGCTCGGGAATGGCGGCAATGGCATTGGTCAAGTTCATTTTGGGCGACTTGCCATCGGGGCCTTCGGGCAGTTTGTCGGGAATGAGTTTACACAGATTGTTAGAAATGGCCAACGGCAATTTCTGCACACGCGCCACGTCTTTCAAAGCCAACTTCGTGGCCATTGTGCCGTAAGTGATGATGTGGGCCACGTTGTCGGCACCATATTTCTGCGTTACCCAGTTAAGCACGCGTCCGCGTCCGTCGTCATCAAAGTCCACATCGATATCGGGCAAGGAGATACGGTCGGGGTTCAAGAAACGCTCAAACAGCAAGTCATATTTAATAGGGTCGACCTGCGTAATGCCCAAACAGTAGGCCACGGCGCTACCGGCTGCCGAACCACGCCCCGGGCCCACACTCACGCTCAGTTCTTCGCGAGCGGCTCGAATGTAGTCTTGCACAATGAGGAAGTAGCCGGGGAAACCCATCGTCTTCATGATGTGAAGCTCAAACTTAATGCGCTCGGCCGTTTCCTCATCGAGCGGGTCGCCATAGCGCATTTTGGCTCCTTCATAGGCCAACTTGGCCAAGTAGTCGGCTTCAAGCTTGATGCGATAGAGCTTGTCGAAGCCGCCCAACTTCTTTATCTTTTTCATGCCCTCTTCCTCGCTCATCACCACGTTGCCATTTTCGTCGCGGGTGAATTCGTCGAAGAGGTCTTTTTCGGTGAGTCGTTGCCTGTACTCCTCCTCCGTGCCAAAATCTTCGGGAATGGCGAAGTTAGGCATAATGGGGGCGTGGTCAATGCTGTAGGTCTGCACCTTGTCGCAGATTTCGCAGGTGTTGGCCAAAGCCTCGGGCAGGTCGGCAAACACTTCGTTCATCTCGGCCCGCGTTTTAAACCACTCTTGCTTGGTGTAGAGCATACGTCGAGGGTCGTCGAGGTCCTTGCCCGTGGCCAAACAAATTAGCCGGTCGTGCGCCTCGGCATTCTCCTCGTCCACAAAGTGGCTATCGTTGGTGCAAATGAGTTTTACGTCATATTTTCGGGCAATGCGAATTAACTCTTTGTTCACCTCCACCTGTTGTGGATAGGTTTCGCGGTTGGCGTGGATGGCGGGGTCTTTCACCTCGTGGCGCATTAGTTCAATGTAGTAGTCGTCGCCAAACACCTTCTTAAACCACTGCACAGCCTGTTCGGCCTCTTCAATGCGCCCTTGCATAATTTTTTGTGGCACTTCGCCACCCAAGCAAGCGGAGCAAACAATGAGGTCTTCGTGAAAGGCTTCAAGGTCTTTGTGGTCGGTGCGCGGACGCATATAAAAACCGTCCACCCAAGCTCTCGACACCAGTTTAATCAGGTTATGATAGCCGTGTTCGTTTTTGGCCAACACAATTAAGTGCCAGCCCGACTGGTCGATGCGCTCGGCTTTGAGCGACTTGTCGCCGCGGCGCGACACATACATTTCGCAGCCGAAAATGGGCTTGAAGTTGGCAATAGGCAGTTGCTTCTTCAGCGTGGCTTCGCATTCCGCAATCAGTTCGTCGGTGCTTTTCCCCTCATCGGGGTTTTTCCCTTCCTTGTCGAGTTTAGGCTCGTAGGTGCCCTCTTTCAAACTGGCAAGTTTGGCTTCGGCATCCTTCACAATGCCTTTGGCCTTCCCCGTCACCTTATTGGTGTAGTTGAAGAATTCCTTAATGCCCATCATATTGCCGTGGTCGGTGATGGCCATGCCGCGCATGCCGTCGCGAATGGCTTTGTCAACGAGCTTGGGCACAGCAGCTTGTCCGTCGAGAATGGAGTATTGTGTATGGACGTGAAGGTGTACGAAGTCTTGCATAATATTTATTAATGTATAGGCGTAGGGAATAATAAGCCTTGCAAAGATACAAAAAACTTTTGTAGCTCTTGTGTCTTTTTTTTTATGCGCCAGTGTTGCTTCTACTTTTTTATCCTCTCTAAAAAGTAGGTAAGTAGGTAATCAAAATTATTTTGACTACCTACTTTATGGCGCTACTTTATGGAAGAAACGTCTATAGATGCAAGCTTTTTCAAGTTAATTATAATGCAAAAGCAAAGTGTTGTTTCTATTGTTTCTATTGTTTCTATTGTCGTTAATAAGTAGGTGATCAAAATTATTTTTATGTAACGAATGGGATGATTACCAATGCGGGCTGAAAGCCCAATGTATGCACTTAGCCCAGGGCAAGCGAAGCGTCGCCCTGGGTTAAATCGCTAACGAAAACGTCGCTCTGAAAGAGCAAAAGCATTGC
>CAVKKI010000064.1:0-12735 GCA_963656725.1 Oribacterium sp.
GTGCAACGTGCCTCTAAATGGGTGAAAGTGATGTTCTTAAATAAGGAACTCTAATAGGCTTATGGTTGCATGCCCTCCCCCTTTAGAATTGATTTTCAGAGCAGATGATTATTCAGCCTCCTTAGCAGCGATGGCTTGGTTGGCGGTGATGGCAATCATTTTGTAAACGTCGTCAACAGAGCAGCCACGTGAAAGGTCGTTCACGGGACGGGCAATGCCTTGAAGGATGGGACCAATGGCCGTGGCGTGACCTAAGCGTTGCACGAGTTTGTAGCCAATGTTGCCCACTTCGAGCGAGGGAACAACTAGCACATTAGCCTTGCCGGCAATTTCGCTGCCCGGAGCTTTTGAAGCGCCTACTGAGGGCACGAGAGCGGCATCAGCTTGCAGTTCGCCGTCAATCTTAAGTGTGGGGTCGAGTTCTTTGGCAATGTTAAATGCTTCAACCACCTTGTCAACCACTTCGTGTTTAGCCGAACCTTTGGTTGAGAAACTCAACATGGCCACGCGAGGCTCGATGCCGGCAACAGCCTTGGCGGTGCGAGCGGTGCAAACGGCAATCTGAGCCAATTGGTTGGCATCGGGCACGGGGGTAACGGCCACGTCGCCCATCACGAGCACTCCATTGTCGCCACATTCGGGAGCGTGGGTCAACAATAACATAGCACCGCTCACGCAGGTAATGCCAGGAGCCGTTTTAATGATTTGCAAAGCGGGGCGCAACACATTGCCCGTGGTGTTGCGAGCACCAGCCAACTGACCGTCTGCTTCGCCGCTCTTAATGATCATGCATCCGTAGTAGAGGGGGGCGAGCACCTTCTTGCGAGCCTCTTCAATGGTCATGCCCTTCTTCTTGCGCAGTTCAGCAAGCAGTTGAGCATATTCCTCGGTCTTCTCGCTTGTGGCGGGGTCGATGAGGGTGGCTTTGTCGATGTTGCCCAATCCCCACTCTTTGGCTAGTTTGTGAATTTCGTCTACGTTGCCAAGAATGATGAGGTCGGCCACACCATCGGTCAAAATTTGGTTGGCTGCTTTAAGGGTACGCTCTTCTGTACCTTCGGGAAGCACGATGCGTTGTTTGTTTGCTTTTGCACGTGCAATGAGTTGTTCAATGAGTTCCATATATATATTATATGTGTATGTGTTTTTTTGATATTGCAAAGTTAGCTACTTTTATCGTGATTGCTACTCATTTTTTTATTTTTATTTTAAAATCGCTTGGGGTGGGTGTTTAATTGGGGGGGAAGGGTGAAAAACTTTTCAAGATTTGATGGATGCTTTTGGGTGGTGTGTGAATGTGAAATTTTAGGTTTCTTTTAGCGTTTCTACTTGCGCCGACGCGGGACGCGTCGCCCCCAGAGCTACTTGAGTTATAATCAAAAAAAGCGCCGTGAAATTCACGACGCTTTCTAAATGTGCTTATTCTAATTTCTTGCTTAAGGCACCAACACCTTGCTGCCGTTTACGAGGTAAACGCCGGTGGCGAGGTGAACATCCTTGCTGCCTTCCACGTTTTGGCTAAAAAGTGTGCGGCCTTGCACGTCGGTCACATTAACCCAAGTGGCTTTGCTTGTGGTGAGGCGAAGATTTCCTTTTGAGGCGGTGTAGGTGAGTCCGTCGTTGGCATTAATTTGTTTCACGCCAGTGATGTAATCACCATTAGCCTTTTGGTAAACGCGCACCCAGTCAACCTTTGTTTCGTAAGTGAAACTCGTGTCGGGATTGCTGGCCCAGCTGCCATTGCCCACGCTTTGGTTGAGGATGATGTAGAAGGGTTGGTCGAAAGGCCATTGACCTTTGTCGAGGTTGTCTTGAGTGGTCGATTTAGCGTAAGAGAACACTTGCTTGCCATCTACAAACCATTTCAACAAATCTTCGGTCCATTCCAATCCATACACGTGATATTCACCTGTAACGGTAGCTTCGCTGGCCGACTTAGTGGGGTTGCTGCTTTGGCCTTGGCATTCGCTGCCGTCGCTTGTGCTGTTAGCCCACTTTGAGTGGATGGTGTGGTAGCTCTTGTCTTCGTTGTTGATTTGCTCGAAGATGTCGATTTCGCCGCTATAGGGCCAACCGCCATAAACGCTGCTGTTAGGCATCATCCAAAAAGCGGGAAAGTTACCTGTGTGGGCGGTAGTCTTCAAGCGAGCCTCTACCTTGCCGTAGGTGAAAGCCACTTTGTTGGCAGTTTCGATGGCACCGCTAATCATGTCGAGCTTAGCGTTGGTGTTTTGGTTCACTTCGTCGCTGTGAGTGTTCTTCAAGCAGCGAAGCACCATTTTGCCGTCTTCAATGTAGCCCGTTTCCTTTTGTCCGGCTTCGGTTTGAGCGGTGAAGCGCTTCCAAGCGGGGTGTGCCCAACCCGAACGGCTCCAGTGGTCGCTGCTAGGTTGTGTGCCGTCTTCGGTGTTAAATTCATCGGCGAAGGCCAACTGATAGTCGGACGATTCGTTTACGAAGTCAGCGGTCACTCTCACAGCTTCGCCAGTGAGTTCGTCTGCGGGGATTACGATTTTTCCGTCTGTTGCATCAACGGTGGCTTCGGTCCATTGCGTTTCGCCATTTACCACGGCCTCGCCATCAAGGTTCTTGCCTTGGCGAATCGTTACGCTGCTAGCGTTGTAGCCATCGGCTGCGCCCACGAGTTGAAGGGGAAGGTATTGCAGTGGTTCCACACTTTCGGGAGTACCGGCATTGTTGTAGCCCACAATCGAGCCGTTGGTGCTTTGAAGATCAAGTTTCACGGGGGTGGGGTATTCGTCCACCACGGTCAGCGTAAAATCCACTACATAACCGCCATTGGCATCGATGTCGTTGCTGCCTTTGCCATAGCGACCGGCAGGGTCGTTGTCGTTCCAGTCAAGCTTAAAACGCACGCGATAGTCGCCAGTGGGCAGACCTTCGGGAATGGTGAATTGCGGGATAGAACTCGTAGCGGCAAAGCAACTTGCTGCGTTCACCTCTTTCGAGTCGCCTTTGCTGTTGTAGCCATTATTATAGTTGTAAGAAAGCATTTCGCCGTCCCAAGCCGGAGTGCCATCGGTGTTGACGGTGGTGCTGAAGTTGCCGTCTTGGTCGAGGTCCATATAAAGGTAGGCGTGCATATACTGCTTGTTGGCATTGGCGTAATCCACATTCACGTTTACGTTGTCACCGCCTTTGGCATAGAGATGGTGCTTGGTGTAGTCTTGATACACCGTCGTAGGGTCGGTGATGTAGATGTTCTCTAAGTTGGTGTGTGAGGTGGTCGAGATTTTGATGCTCTTCAATCGGCGGTCGCTACGGTTGTGAGCCAAAGTGGTGTCGAAGTTGAGGGCATAAGTGCCTTTCTCTGTCTCCTTCTTTGTTACATATTCGGGAGTGATGCGCACATCGCCATCTACATATTTAGCGGGGATGGTGTAGATGCCGTCCTTCACCATGTAGGCGGGGATAATTACATCTTGGTATTGCGGAGTTTCGTTCACCAAAGAGTCACCGCTAAGGTTGTAGCCGTGGCGAATGGTGAAGCGGCTCAGTTTGAAGCCGTCGCCAGCTTTAAACTTCACGTTGTAGGGTTTTCCGAAAGGAATCTTCACACCATCAAGTGTCGTTCCGTCTTCTTTCAACACTTCGCCGTTGGTGCCGCCTGCGCTGAGTCCGCGTTCAATGCTAACTTCATCGCCATGCACATTGAGACGGGTGTCTACAATCACACCACCGTTACCTGTGATGGGGTTGCCCTCCGAACTGTTTCCGGCGGGGTCGATGCAGTCCCAGTCAATCTTGTAACGCATGCGGTAGTAACCGGGAGTAAGCGTAGAGGGGATGGTAAACTTGGTGAGCGTGCGGGTGTTACCATTGCTTACGCTCTGGCCCGAACTGTTCTTGCCATTGTAATAAGAATAGGTCATCACGTCGCTATTCGTGCCTGGTGTGCCGTTTTCGTTGAGGTTATATTCAAAGTTGCCCGAGTTGTTTTGGTCGAGATAGACGTAGGCGCACATCCACGTACCATTGTAGCCAATGTTGGGCGTTACAGATTCTCCAGCCTTGGCAAGGAACGATTGAGCGAGAAGGTCTTGATAAACCAACTTGTCGGTCTTTTGGTTCACGTCCATCGACTGAGCGCCATCATTGCTTGTGAGCGAGATGGAGGTGGCGTAGCGGTCGCTGCGTGAAAGAGTTTGCGTTTTCTCTACGCTGATGGGGAACACGCCATTGAAGAAGCGGGGCGACGAACTAGAGTTGATTTCAATGTCGTCTACATAGGCCACGTAGTCTTCCGTGAGGTCGTGAGTCGACTCTACGTCGGTGGCAATCACGAGGCTGTGAAGTTCCACACCTTTAGCGGCGCTGATGGGGAAGATGGCGTCATACCAGTGACCGTCGCACTTCACCGAGGAAGTCGTCTTCACTTCCACCTGCACTACGTCGTTCTTTTGGTCGGTCCAATCCGAACGCTTGCCTAAGCCAAAGAGCATCACGCGACCCTCCTTGGGCTTGTAGATTTTTACGTGTACATATTGCGTGGTGGGCGAGAGGGCGATGGGCTCTTTCAAATCGATGCGCACACCGAAAGCGTTGCCGGCGAAGCGTGAGCGCTGGAAGGCGAGCACGTGTTCGGAGTTGTTAATCTCTGTGCCGTTATCGTTCACCTCCTTCACGGGGTTACTGATTACTTTTACATTGCCTTTCAGTTCGCCGGTGCGGAAGGGAGAGTTTTCCCACAAGTCGTACACGCCGAGGGCGGTGTAGCCTTTTACCGAACTTTCGGCATCGTCCTGCTCAAAATCAATGGTGGTCTGCGCAGTGGCTGCCAATGGCAGGGTGAGAGCAGCAAGGGCTATATATCGATTAATTTTCTTCATTGATGTCAAGAAATAATTAAGTGTGAGTGTGTGTAGTGAATTGAATTAGTACACAGCGAGTGTGTGGAGCGTGGGGCAAGCCTTGCTGCTTGTGATGCTTACGCGAACATATTTGGCTTTGTAGCCGCTTCCGTAGCTGTCAGAGGTGCTGCCGTTGAGCGGAATGATGCGCTTGTAGCCAATGGTGGTGGTTTGAATGCTGCCGCCACGTTTTGTCCAAGTGCTGCCGTCTTCGCTCGTTTCGATGGTGAAGCCCTTCACGCGCTGACCTAGTTGAATGTATTCTTGCAACATCACGTAGCGCACGGTCTGTACGCTGGGGAAGGTTACGGTGATGGTGGCCGTGTTGTTGGCGTCGTTGCAAGCCCAATAGGTGGTAGAGTCTGCATCAATCATATTCTCAGCCTTGTAGGTGCGGTTAGCGCCAGCGGTGCGCACATCGCTAGCTTCGATGGTGGTGCCGGCTGTTTGGCAAAGGTCGTTGCCAAGACGAGTTTTGAGCATTTCACCCAAACTCTTCAACACCGTTACGTCAGCATCGGGCAACACACCAGCTTGGTTGGGAGGGAAGTTGAGAATGAGGGTAGCGTTGCGACCCACAGTCTCCAAATACATTTTAAACAGTTCGGAAGCCGACTTCACGCCTTCGCCGCTATGCCAGAACCAACCAGCGGTCGTGGCTTTGGCATCGCTTTCGCCGGGGAACCATTTCCATTCGTTTTCGTTGCCGCTTGTGCCGTTACCCATGCTCCAGCAGGTTTCGCCGGCCCAGCCTTGCTCGTTACCAATCCAGCGAGCTTCACCACCCGTACCCCAAAGAATGATGTTCGGGCACATTTCGTGAATCTTATCGCGGAGGTTAGGGATGTCGTAGTAGCGAGTGGCGTCGTCAATGGTGCGGTAGGTGTTAGCGCCACCGTAGTAACCTTGGTGGTCACCACCCGTGGCACCGTCAAACCACATTTCAAATTGGTCGGCACCATATTCGGCCATTTCTTTACATTGGGGAATAAACACCTTCTCTGCATAGTCGTAAGAGTAGTTGCCGTCAGAATCTTTGGTGCCCCAATACTGGTTGCTCAAATCCCAAGGGGAAATGTAGAAGCCATATTTCATGTTCAACGCCTTTGCAGCTGCTGCAAAGTCGCGAGGAATGTTAGTGTTCTTACCATATTCGTTGCCCGCATTTACCACACTATGAGTGGTGGTGGCAGTGGGCCAAAGGCAGAAACCGTCGTGGTGTTTCACCACGGCAATGCCACCGCGCATGCCGCCTGCCTTCACAGCCTCGAGCCATTGACGGGGATTGGGAGCTGCAGTAGGAGCAAAAGTGGCTTCACTTTCGCCGCCACCGCCCCATTCGGCATCGGTGTAGGTGTTCATGCCGTAGTGGAAGAAGGCGTAAAACTCTGTTTGGTTCCACGCTAGCTGACGTGCCGAGGGAACGGGGAACACAGGACGCGGTTCGTTGTCGGCATTGGCCGGAACGCTATTGTCCAAGGTAAATTCGGAACTTTGCGCAAAGCTTGTGGCGGGAAGGCCAGCGGTTAGGCAGAGTGCCGAGAGTAAGATGGAGAATTTTTTCATAATATAGTTTTGAAAGTATTTGTTTCCAAGGTCTATAATTAGAGGTGTAGAAGCAAGCAAACAACGCTTGCCACTTTGATTTTGCAAAGATAATGCTTTTTGGTTAACTTTGTTGAATATTTGAGTGATAAAAATTCTTAGCAAAAAAATCAAGGGCCCCATTCGTTGCATTTCAAACATTCTCATTACTTTTGCAATCGTCAAAAAAACCGAAGAAAAGAATGAATTCAAAACTTAGAAACTCTCTCTTTATACTATCCTCCCTCGTCGTGTCGCTTCTCTGCCTTTCGGCATGTGGTGGAAGCAAGAAAAACACCACGAGTGGCTCGCAATGGATGAACGAAGCCGATGTGGCAGTGGCCATCGACGAAACTTTTCGTCCCATTCTCGACAACTTGGTGCAGAGCTACGGCATGGCTTATCCCGAAGCCAATATGAAACCTCGCTATGTGAGTGAGGACGAAGCCATTCGCCTGTTGGTGAACGACAGCGTGCGCTGCGTTGTGGTCACTCGCAAGCTCTCGAAAAATGAGCAGACGCTTGTTGAGTCGCATCGATTGAGCGCTACGCAAGCCTTGATTGCCTCCGACGCCATTGCACTGATTGTGAATAAAGAAAACCAAGATTCGCTTATTTCGCTCGATGAAATCAAGGGCATTGTGACGGGAAAAATCACCCGTTGGGAGCAACTTAAAAAATCAAGTCGCAAGGGTGAACTTCGTCTCGTGTTTGATAATTCTGGTTCGAGCACCGTGCGCTACATGAAAGATTCGCTTTGCGCCGGTCAAGACCTCAAGGGCAACGTTTATGCTTCAGAGGGCAAAACCAACGAATCGGTGATTGAGATGGTGAAGAATAACGCTAATATTATAGGTATTGTTGGGGCCAACTGGCTGATGCAAGACACTGGCAACGCCATGGCCGACTTCTCGAAGCTGCCCTTCAACGTGATGCGTGTGACGCGCACCACCGACGAGAATGAAAAGTACGTGCGTCCCTACCAATATTATATTGCCACTGCCGACTACCCCCTGCTTCGTTCGGTCTACGTAATTCACACCGATCCACGCAGTCAGTCGATGCTGAAGAATTTTTATTTCTATGTGAAAGGACAGAAGGGGCAGACCATCATTTGCAACAATTCGCAAATGTTGCCCATCACCCCCGTTCAGGTGAAGGACGTAAGCATTAAGTAGGCTTTTCGCAGCGCATTGGCAACCTTCTCAAAGCGTCAAACCCTTCTCCTCTTTTCGCAAAAAATAAGTTGAAAAGAGAAATAAAAAATCAGCAAAAGCCTTTGTGTGTATAGAATTTGCTATATTTGCACGAACTTTTGCGCAAAATACCCTCGCAAATGGTGTCAAAATGAGTGTGAGCCGCTTTCGGCTAGCTAGTCTCCACACACTCCAGTTTCAACCAAACTACATCGAAAAACCAAACTTCGAAAACAAATCACAACACCCGATATGAAAAAGAACATTTTCCGCGTTGCCGCGTTTTCTGCCCTTTTAATGATGGGCGTAGGCGGAGCAATGGCACAAACTCGTACCTACGATTGCCCCGACATTAATCCTGAATATCAAACTATGGCTCAGCAGGTGGTTGACCTTAACATGGAAGATCCTGAAAAGGCTAACAAAATCTACATGAACCTGAGCAAAAAGATTAAGAAAAGCAAAGAAGATTTGCTCTCAGTAGGTACCTTCTTCCTTGAAAAAGACAACGTGCCCGCAGCAAGCATGTGCGCTAAAGACCTCTACGCCTTGGCTCCCGAATACGTGCCTGGCCTTATGTTCTCTGGCGAGGTGTTTATGAAGATGCAGCGTTGGGGCGAAGCTGGTGGCCGTTTCGACGAAGTGCTCGCCATTGAGCCCAACAACGTGGCCGCTATGAAGCGCAACGCTTTCGTTTATAAAAACGTTAACCCCCATGCCGCTATCGACTACCTTAACCGCATTAAGGAAGCCGACCCCAACAACGCCGCTGAGGCCGAGAAGGAAATGGGCGACATCTATTATAAGCTCGACGACTATGCCAAGGCCGTAGAAAGCTACAACACTTACTACACCGCCACTCCCAAACAAGCCGACAAACTCGATATCGCTTCGTGCGAAAACTACTTGCAGGCACTCTTCTCTATGTCGGTGAAGGACGAAACCAACCTCGACAAAATCATTTCAATTGCCGATGAGGTGAAGCCCCTCGCTCCTAACGACATCATCATCCCCCGTATGGAGTTCTTCGCCAAGTATAACAAGATTGAAACGTCGATGGACTATGACGGAGCCGTGTCGGCAGCTTATGACGCCGCTTCCTACATTCGCGACAAACAGTTTGCCGACTCCGTATACTTCTACATGGACTACGACTTCGCTGGCAAACTCGCTAAAGAGCAAGGCAACCTTGCCGAAGCCATCAACTACTTCGAGCAAGCCGTGGCCGATCTTGAAAAGAAAGCCGCTGACCTCGACGACGAGAAGAAGAAGGCTGACAATGCCAACAAACGCGGTTCTTACTACTACGAAATCTCTAACCTCTACGTTCGCAACAAGCAAGCAGGCAAGGGTATCGAAGTGTTCGAAAAATATCTCGCTTTGCTAGGAGACAAGGCTGACATCTCTGACAAGTATCAGCTCGGTACGAAATACTTCGCCGCTTATCAGCAACAAGACAACACTCCCGAGCAGAAGCAAACCTACTACGCCAAGGCCAAAGAAGCCTTCACTGCAGTGGCTAATAGCGAAACTACCAACAAACTTCCTGTGGTGATGGCTAACCAAATGCTTGCCCGTTTGAGCAACACCGACACCAACAAGCCACTCGACGCGGTACGCGACTACTACGTGAAGGTTATCAACGATAGCGAAGACGAAGCCATCCGCGAAAAGGCTAAGAACTGCCGTTTCGAGGCTTGCCGCTACCTCTTCTTCTACTACGTGAGCATCGACACCCCCAGCAAGGCTGAGGCTTCGAAGTATGCCAACATCGCCAAGGAAATCAGTCCCGATGACAACTTTGTGAAGGCTGCCCTCGAACATCTCAAAACGATGTAAGCCCCACCTAAGTGGTACGCTTTCGACTGAGAGAGGAAAACTAGCTTTTGCTAAGGCTCAATTCTCAGTTGAAATTAAATAAACGATAAAATAAAAGTGGTGTACCCTTTTCCTCGTTCTGAGAAAGGGAACACCACTTTTGCTTTTTACAAAACACCCTTTTTTACCTTACTCAACATTCCCAGTTTACTATGAACAGCTATTTCTATCTCGACGCAAATAACGAGCAACAAGGCCCTGTTGCCCCTTCACAGTTTGCAACCTACGGCATCAAAGCCGACACCCTAGTGTGGTGTAACGGCATGGACGATTGGGCGCGTGCCGACTCTATAGCCGAACTAACTCCCTATCTGTCAAACTCTGCTAGTTCCGAAGCCACTCCTCCCCCTTATAGCGGTGGTGCACCCCATGCTGCTCAACACGCAGGCGCTCAGCCGGGCATTAATGTCAACGTCAATCAATCGCCCAACTACATTCCCTGTCCCGACACCTATTTGGTGTGGGCCATTCTCTCCACCCTTTTCTGCTGCTTGCCCACGGGCATCGTTTCCATCGTCTATTCTTGCCAAGTGAATAGCAAGTATGCCAGTGGCGACTATCAGGGCGCTATGCAGTCGTCGGCCAGTGCCAAGAAATGGGCGCTGGCGGGCTTGATTGTGTCGTTGGTGTGCAGTTTGCTTTACGGTATTTTTGTAATCGCAATGATTGCTCTAGGCGTAGGCTCGTCTGCTTACCTCTAATCATAAAAACTCAGAGTGAGTGGATGATGCTCGTATGCTTTAAACGTGCTTTCGCTGTGTGCATCCATTCACTCTTCTTTTTTGAAAATATTCATATAAATGAACTCCTCGCTGTTTGTAATCGTCACCTTGGCGATTTATTTTTTTGTTCTTTTGTTCATTTCCCATCGTGCCTCGCAAAAAGGGGCGAAGGGCAACAGCGCCTTCTTCCGTGCCGGCCGTCAATCCCCTTGGTGGATGGTGGCTTTTGGCATGATTGGCGCTAGCATTTCGGGTGTTACGTTTATCTCCGTGCCAGGTTGGGCCGCCTCTACGGGCATGACCTATTTGCAAATGTGCTTGGGTTTCGTGGTGGGCTATGCGTTGGTGGCCCTAGTGTTGCTCCCGCTCTATTACAAACTCCAACTTACGAGCATTTACGCCTATCTAGAAGGCCGATTCGGCAAATATTCTCATCGCACGGGTGCCCTCTTTTTCGTGTTGAGTAAACTCACGGGCGCAGCGGCTCGTCTCTATTTGGTGTGTCTTGTCTTGGCCCAATTTGTGGTTACTCCGCTTTGTGGTGATGGTTTCTTGCCCTTCTTTCTTACCACGGTGGTGGTGCTGTTGCTCATTTGGCTCTACACCCGTCGCTCAGGCATTCAAACGGTGGTGCGCACCGATGCCCTGCAAACCGCCTGTTTGCTCCTTGCCGCTGTGTTTATCCTTGTGAGTGCCGCTCAGCAAATGCATCTTGATTTTCACGGAGTGGCCACCACTATCACGCAGAGCGAGATGTTTCGCTTGTGGGAGTGGGACGCTAGCAGCAAACAAGCCTTTTGGCGGCAGTTTCTCAGTGGCATATTTATTGTGATTGTGATGACGGGCTTAGATCAAGACATGATGCAGAAAAACCTCACTTGCCGTTCGCTGCGTGAAGCGCAAAAAGACATGTGCACCTATGGTCTTGCCTTCTTCCCCGTTAACGCCCTTTTCCTCGCCCTGGGCATTCTGCTCTATTCACTTTGCGCCCAGCAAGGTCTCACACCGCCCGCTTCCTCCGACCAATTGCTACCTTGGCTAGTGAGTTCGGGTGTGTTGGGCACGTGGGTAATCATTCCCTTCACCATTGGCATCGTGGCGGCAGCTTTTTCGAGTGCCGACTCCGCTATGACAGCGCTCACCACCACCATTTGTGTCGACCTCCTTTCGATGGATGAGCAGGCCGAGCGCGAGGCTCATTCCCTTCGTGTTCGCCGTTGGGTGCATATTGCCGTGGCCGTGTCCTTTGCCCTTTGCATTGTGCTATTTCGGGTGGTCGACAACACGAACATCCTAAATGCCATCTACGTAATGGCCTCCTACACCTACGGCCCACTGCTCGGCCTTTATGCTTTCGGCCTTTACACCCATCGTCAAGTCAACGACCGCTGGGTGCCTTGCATCTGTCTAGCCGCCCCCATTCTTTGCGCTTTGCTCGATCATTTCGCTCCCCTATGGTGGGGCTACACTTTCGGCTATGAATTGCTCATGCTCAATGGCTCGCTCACTTTTGTGGGACTTTATTTTTGCAAAAGGAGGGGTTAAATAGCTAGTCTTTCCCCAAAAAGATCCGCTTAACACAATTCACTATCAAGCCACTAGTTTTTCCTATCAAGCCACTTGTTAAACACTAGTCGGCGGGTAGTTTTTCCTATTAAGCCACTCTTTCAAACGCAAAGAGTGGCTGTTTTTGTTTGAAATGGGATTAATGAAAAATTGGAGTAATAAACAAATACTAACAAATAGATGGGTCTAATTCGGAGAGAAAAAATGAATAATTATTCACTTTTGAAAAACGGAAAAAATATAAACGTTTGTATAAACTCTGAAGAGGGGAAAATGCAAGAAATCACTTCCCCTGTAACTTTACTTGCACCAAATGCTGTTACTTGCACTTTTGCTTGCACTCGCACTGATTATTAAGCGTTCCAAGAGTGTAAGCAGCAAGTAAAACTGCTTGCACTTTGCTCACTTGCTTGCACTGCTTGCTTACACTCCACCCCAGATTTTGTATAAACGTTTGTATAAACTTTTCGAACGAAAAAATGAATAATTATGCAATCTGAATGAATAATTATGCAGTGCAAGCAAACCGTTGTTTAGTGTAAGTAAGTGTAAGCAACCTTGTTATTTGCTTGCACTTGTGAAACGCTTGATAATCAGTGCGAGTGCAAGCAAAAGTGTAAGTAACAGCAAATGTCGCATGTAACTTCTCTGTAGTAGGAAAAGTTGCTTACATTCTCCCAAAAGCGTTCTAATTTCTGTGCATAAGAGAATGAAAAGGTTGGAAACTATAAACCTGTTAATATCTGCAAAATAAAGGGCGGTTTATATCATCTCATAGTGAGTGGTAGATGGCTAAAAAATCTTCGAAAAAATAGAACTTTAGAGTTGTTTCCTCTTTATCGCTCACGGCTCTTTTATTAAGGGCGGGCTGAAAGCCCAATGTATGCACCTAGCCCAGGGCAAGCGAAGCGGCGCCCT
>CAVKKI010000065.1:0-5706 GCA_963656725.1 Oribacterium sp.
GGGATGTTTCTTTATACACAGAGAAAGGTAATCAAAAAATAAATTTGATTACCTACTTATTGGAAACAATCTATAACAAATCTTTTAAAAGGACCTCGTTTTGCACAATTCCATTATATAAATTCTTCTTCACTCCGCAAGAAGTGATGAAGGTGAGATGAATGCTCTTATTATCGTCGTGAAGAAATTCGCGAAGCATTTCGATGCGATGAAGCAAAGTGTCGTGATATTCCTTGTCAATAACAAATGGCTGAGTGGTGAATTTCATTTCACAAAGATTCACGATATTATCGTTACGAATAATGACTAAATCCATCTGAGCGCCCTTACTTGTTCCATCTCCCTTGATAGAGAGCGAAGCTTCTTGTGAAAGCACGCCTCCCACCCTTAGTGCATCTTTAATTTTGTCGATGTGATTTGCGCAAAGTTCTTCAAACGCAAGTCCCCTCCATGCGGCTATCTGGCCATTATTGCGACTGTTTTGCCAAAAGTGATGGTCGGTGGCGTTTTCCACAAAGGTGATGTAGAAGCGACAGAAAGGGTCGCAAAGTTGATAACAGAATTCGCTCTTTTTGTTACCTAACGGAAGGTAATGACGAATGAAACCACTATTTTCTAACGAAGTGAGCATTTCCGTCAGCGCACCTCCACTTTTGCGTTCAAGCAGTTTAGCTATTTCTCCTCTTAAATACCCCGCATGCTTTTGAGCTAGCAGGCACACTATGGCCTTGTAGTCGGACGAATTATTAAAGAGCGAACTAAACAAGCGATTAAATTCATTTGCAAGTCGGGCTTTGCGGTCGAAGAGCAGCTGATCTACATTTTGCCCCAAACTCAAGCCTTTTCTAAAATAGTTGAGATAATAGGGGATGCCACCAAAAATCATGTGGGCCTCGGTCATATCCATCAACGAAAGAGCAATGCCTTTAGCTCGCAAAAATTCGCACGATTCCGAAAGAGTGAATGGGTGAAGGTGTATTTCGCGTGTCAAGCGGTCGTATAGTCCTCCATGATTGTTCACTAGGTTATTGAGCATCCAAGTAGTAGCGCTGCCACAAACCACAAGCATAAGGTTGTGTCTTGCCGAGCCCCATCCGTTCCAAAAGGCTTCGAAAGCTTTTAAAAATCCCGATTTGGGCGTATCCATCCAAGGCAGTTCGTCAATAAAGACCACCTGCCTGCTGCCATCATCCACATCTTCTAGAAATTTTTCGAACATAAAGAATGCCTCTAGCCAAGAAGTGGGCCTTTTCTGCTCGTTAAGACCTGCCCTCACCATCGAGAAGTAGAAATTAAGCAACTGATCTTTCAATGAGGTCTTGTTTCGATTCTCGTCAATAGGTGAGAGCCCAGTATGATAGAAGGTGAGTCTGTTGCCCAACACCTCTCTAACAAGAAACGTCTTACCCACTCTTCTTCGTCCATAAATGGCCAAAAATTCTGCTTTCCCGCTGTTATACAGTTCGTTGAGTTCTTTTATCTCTTCGCGTCTTCCTACCACTGATTCCATGTTGCAATTCCTTTTTTGTGAATAAAAATAGCTTATAATCCGCCGCAAAGATAATAAAAACACGAGATTTGGCGGATTTCGCTATATCGAAATCCGCCAAATCTCCATAAAAACCTTTTATTTTGGCGGGTTATAAGCAATTTTAAAGCTACAATCTAGAAAGGCAAACATCAAGATAGCAAGCTGTGAAAGGTCATCTTTTGCCACTTGCATTGCTGCTACCATCTGTTTCTATCGACACAATTAGCGTCGACGCGGGGGCGCATCGCTCTATGTTTGCGAAAGCTAAACTCCTAAGAAGTTAGCCCTCCCTAGAAAGTACTTGCGTTGGTGCCTAGAATGTACTAAATTTAATTTTCAAGAAATCTTGCATGTGCTTCTTGAAGAATTCACGTAATTCTATTTTTTGAATGTATTGGCTTGTTGAAATACCATAGGTCTGCTCTTCTTTATTGATATCTTCATATTTATAAACGGGCACAAAGTGTGTGCAAGATGCATCGGTAGTGGAAACAACTTTCTTTACGTAGCGGTACTTATTATCTTTGCTATCGGGATAGTATCTCATCGTGTACACAGTGGCTCGAGCAAGTTTCTTATTTTTGATAACAGATTCGTTGGTGTATAAATTAACACTCAATTCATAATAATATTCATTACTATTTTTATCTAATATGTTTTTCTGACAGCCGTATATGGCCTTATTCTCAGAGAAAACGGAATTAATTTCATTTAGCACGTCTTGATCCGCCTCTTTCAAATTATAATCATCAGCAAGTTCACTCAAAGGACAAATGTAAGTTCTATCGTTTTCACGGTCTAAAATATAGGATCTAAGCATTTGAAAAGCAACGTAAAGAGCCTCTTCATTGGTAAGCATTTCGCCATAATAATCAACAGCAGGCTGTGAATTGGTGCTTACAAAGTAGGCATAGTTGTCGGGATTTACTGTGCCATAGACGTTATGAGCAGGCTTGATACATATGTGTTGTTCTCCTTCCGCAAAAAGATGTTGTTTTGTGCCCTTTGTTACCATATCGCCGAAAGAGAAATAGGGTGTGAAGCCTTCTTGCTGTTGTTGCTGATACTTGCCATCTTTGTTATAGACGAAGACATCAGTTATGCCTTTGCCCGAAGCAGAGGTTACGAAACTTACAGTGGGCTTGCTGTCGTTGAGGTCGTTGAGCCAGCGGCCTTGTAATTGAGCCCCCGTACGGTGCTTCACAATGAAGGTGTTGTTGTAACCTTTATCTTCTTCATCATCAGTTTCATCAGTAAGGAGACAATAGTTTTGATCATTCTCAGGATTTACTATAAAATGTCTAAGGTCTACTTTATAAGGATTGCCATCTTCATCAAACCAATCAACGTTGATATTTTGTGGGTTAGCATTAAAGAATTTTTTATTTTCATCTAGACTAAGTGCTAAATCATAGACTTTATATGTATTCTTACTAAAGAGAGGATACTTTCCCGTGTAACCATAGTGGAGCACATGGGGGGCTTCTCCTTCATCTGTAAATCTAGCTACAAACTCTTTCGTATAGCCCTTTTTAGGTTCCCCACCACCAAAGAAAGCAGGCTCAATGAGTTCCCAATAATTATTATCTTTCCATACTCTACTAATTTTTTCTACATCCTCTTGTTTAAACTTATCGTGACCTATCTTTTCAAGATCAGGTGCGCCTTTATAGATTGAGGGATCGTTGATTACACGCAGTAAGTTAAAGAAATTTGTCACCATGCGCTGGCTTTTGGCCTCGCTCTTACTTAGCCCAGTGGGTAGGAAAACGTCTTTTTCTACTTCCTTATAGTTATCATCATCGAGTTGGAAGGTGCACCAGTGAGTTTGACCAAGACCAAGGCTTTTGTTAGCGGGACGCACACACACCCAATAGGTGTCTTTATTATTTACGGTTTGCTTGATTATGTCTCCATAGTTATAGTAGTAGGCCTCATCCTTGCCATCGTTGGTGCCAAGGGCTGAAGCGGGCACAAAGCGAATTTCTTGCAAAGCGGGGAGCTGCTGCAGGTTGACGCTGACGGTGGCATAAAGGTTGGCTTGATTATTGGCGGTGAAGGTGAGCGAGCCAATGCCATCCATCTTCCACGTGTCGGTGGTGGGTGTGTCGCCAGAGGCTTTGCCTACGTAGCTGCAATATTCAAGATAGGCTTCTTCCACGCTCGAAGTGGCCACGAGGCGCACACTGTAGGGGGTTGCGTCGTCGGCCGCTTGACCAATGGTTGGGGTGGTTTCGTGATAGCTGCTCGAGTTCCAGTTACTAGGCAAAGAGTCGACATCGGCAAAAGCGCCAAGCAAGCGTTGCAGGTTGATTTGCTTTTCCCATTCAAGGTCGGTTTGCTCGGTGCCATCGGTGTGGTTGCCGCCATTGCCATCGAGGTCGTTGTCTTTACAAGAGGTGAGCGTGAGGCTCAATCCTAGGCCTAGGCCAAGAGCTAAGCGCATAAACATACGAGGTGTTTTCATTTTGTTATTGTTTTTTGAGTGAATAATTTTCTATTTGTGGGACGCGTTGCCTTCAAATTGTGACTAAAAATTTATTCCTTTGGTTTAGAAATAAAGATATCAGTGATGCCTTTGCCCGAGGCCGACTTGGTGAACGACTCTTTAGGATTAGCATCATCGAGATTATAGTAGATGCGACCTTGCAATTGAGCCCCCGTGCAATATTTCACAACATAGAGGTAGGAATATGTAACATTATTTCCGTAACCAAAGAATTCGTATTGGTGTAGAACACCTTCGGAGGAAACCATTTTGCTTATATCTACCTCTCGCGTCCCATTCCATCTGATGTTGGTAATTAAAGGAGTAGTTGTGAAAAAGCCCTGACCACCTTCAGGAGGGGTCATTAAGAGGTCGTAAACCTTGTAGGTTTTCGAAGAGAAGAAGCCCTTGCTTGTGTAGCCATAGTGGAGCACGTGAAATTTAGTGTTCGTGCTGACACAACCACGAATGAAAGTATTAACATCTTTATCTTTTTGATATTTGTTGGGTATAATTTTATTCCAAACCTTCTCTTTATCCCAAAGATCATGGAGCTTTTCTACATCTTCTAGCGTAAAAAATTTATCACTAGAGAAGTCGCCGAAGCTACTCATATTCTCATACTGCGTGGGGTCGTTGATGATGCGTAGCAAGTTGAAAAAGTTACGAACCCTCGTTTCGCTTTTGCTTTGGTTTTTAGCCAGTGCCGTGGACAAGGTGAGGTTATTCTCCACTTGTTTAAAGTTGCTATCTTCAAGTTGGAAGGTGCACCAATGGCTTTGGCCTAGCCCCAGCGCCTTGTTAGCTGGACGCACGCAGACCCAAAATTTGCCGTTCTTGTCTTGAATTACATCGCCAAAAGAGTAGTAGTAGGACTCGTTATCGCCATCGTTATTTCCTAGCGCAGAAGCTGGCACAAAGCGAATTTCTTGCAATGAGGGCAACTGCTTGATGTTGACTTTAATAGTGGCATAGAGAGCAGCTTCGTTGTTGGGAGTGAAGCTCACAGAACCAATGCCCTCCATTTGCCAAGTCTCAGCAGTGGGAGTGCCTGCATTCGATTTGCCCACGAAGTTGCAATATTCGCTATAGGCTTCTTCCACGCCCGAGGTGGCCACAAGGCGCACGCTATAAGGCGTTGCCTCATTTTCGGGCTGCCCGATGGTGGGAGCGTCAACATGGTAGCTGCTAGAGTTCCAATTATCGGGCAAGGAGTCCACATCGGCCAAAGCGCCAAGCAAGCGTTGCAGGCTGATTTGCTTTTCCCACTCAAGGTCGGTTTGCTCGGTGCTGTCGTCCTTGTTTCCGTCATTGGAGCTAATGTCGTTGTCGTTGCAGGAGCCGAGCGTGAGGCTCAGTCCGAGGCCTAGGCCAAGGGCTAGGCGCACAAAAATGCGTGGTGTTTTCATTGATGTTATTGTTTTTAGAGTGAATATGAATAGCTTTTGAGTAGCTCTGGGGGCGACGCGTCCCGCGTCGGCGCTAGGGGCTTTTGAGTTCATAGTGAGCGCATTGTGAACTAACAATGAGCGCACATCAGCCGCAAAAGCGATGGGGTTGCTATTATTTGTTCCTAGCGCTGTAACTAGCGCTGCCGTTAGCGCCACTACTTGCGCCGACGCGAGCCGCGTCGCCCCCACTGACTACTTGCGTTGCTTCCTAGTCATTGACTAGTTTCTTATAAGAT
>CAVKKI010000065.1:5739-12684 GCA_963656725.1 Oribacterium sp.
TGCACCTTTGCTTACGAGCTCGCGTTTATCAGAAAACGTTTCTTTATAAGTGTATATGTCAGCGTATGTTTTTAACATTACAAAATCATGTTGGTTAGCCGCATCTTCGACGCTGAACTCGAGTTTAATTTTGTCATTCCCATCCTTCCCCTGCGGATAGTAGCTGACTGTAAACTTTTGCTTCTTAGCTTTCTGCGAGTCTGCATCTTTGCTATTAAAAAATACAGCTGAGGCTTTGTAGTATGCGCGATTTTGATTGTCAGTATTAACAGAGTAATCAACGGCGTATAAAGCATTAGTTGTATCAAAGAGGGATTTTAAAGCTGCTTGATATTCATTAGCGCATCCTTTTGATTCTAATATATTTGGAATTTTTTCATCTTCTTCCTTGTTTTTGTTAAGATTATAGATGAAGGAGTCGAGCATTCGAGTGATGATTTGCTTGGCTTTCGAGGTGGAAGTGCAATGAGCCTTTGCTTTTTCTTCATCAGCTGCATAATTCTCCTCACTGGGTTCTTGTGAATAAATGAAATAGGCAAGTGCATCTACGCTATTTTCAGTAGACTCTGCAGCCGATTGTACAGTAGCTTCAAGTGCACATATGTAGGGCCATTTTTTTACAACATCTGCACCAATATAAACCTGGTCACCCATAGCATAGAATGGAAGGAGATTCTTGCTATTATCAAGAGTGGTTTCTATCAAATTCTTCTTTACAAGCACATCCTTAATTTTGTTTGAACTACGCTTGGTGAAGCTTTCTCCGGGGTCATAGTCATAATTACTTATCCAGCGGTCGTCGAGTTGAGCCCCCGATTTGTATTTCACAATGTAGCAGTTTTCGAAGCCGCCTCCTAGCTCGTTATTAATAGAGAAACCTATTTTACCCGTTTTGTTGATTTGTCTGAAATCTTTACTCACATTTTTCTCTGGAACAACTCTAACTTCACTGGGATAAGCGTAGTTGAAAATAGTACTAGTGCCCTGGCCCTTCAATTCGTTGGTTTTGAGAGTTACAGCGTAGAGGTTGTATTCGTTGGGGCCGCTGAATTTAAACTTTTTGGTGTAACCGTAATAAAAGCCTGTAAAGGTGGCAGTTTCTGCCGATAAAGCGGATTGAAGTTTTTTATTGGCAGATATTGAGTTCCAAACTTCAAGGTCGTCCCACATGTAGGTGAGGTCACGCAAATCTTTTTCACTAAATTTTTTATTGCTCACTTCGCCAATGCTCATATCAACATTATCGCTATAGAAACCGTTGTTGGCTATGAGACGCAGCACGTTGAAATAGTTTTGCACCATGCGTTGGTTTTCAGCCTGTGGCTTGCCTAAATTAGTAGGCACATAAATGGGGCCGTAATCATCTGACTTAAACTCTTGAAAATTGGGGTTGGGCAAATTAGAAGTGTTGAACTGCAAACTGCACCAGTGCGACTTTTTCTTGCCATTGCCAGCGGGGCGAACACATACGTAGTAGGTGGGCACTTCACCCGCTTTTTCTTGTAAGATTACGTCGCCCACGTTGTAGAAAATTTCTTTTTCATCGTTATTGCCCAAGGCAGAGGCGGGCACAAAGCGAATTTGTGTGAGGTGAGGCAGTTGCTGCACGTTGACATCGAGGGTGGCATAGAGGTCGGTTTGATTTTGCACGGTGAATTTCAGCGTGCCAATACCCTCATGGCTCCAAGTGTCGTTGCTGGCGGTGCCGTCAGAAGAAGACGCAATCATGCTTTTATAGATGCGGCTGGCCTCTTCGGCATTGTTGGTGGCCACGTAGCGCACGTAGGGGTTGGCGGCATCGATGGCCTCCCCGATGAGGGGCTCTTCGGTGTAGGTGTTCGACTTCCAATTTGAGGGCAGAGAGTCTACTTCGGCCGTAGAACTGAGCAAACAGAGCAAGGCTTGATGGGTTTCATACTCAAGGTCGGTGAGTTCGGTGTTGTCTTTTCCGTTGCCTCCGTTATTGTTACTGTCGAGGTCGTTGTCGCTGCACGAGGTGAACGTAATGCCTAAGCCAAGGGCTAGGGGCATGAGAATGCGGGGTGTTTTCATTTTTCTTTATTTGATTTTAGAGTGAATAAATTTCTTTTTGATGTGGGACGCTAGTAGCTTTGAAGTAGCTCTGGGGGCGACGCGTCCCGCGTCGGCGCTAGGGGTTTATGAGCTCATAATGAGCGCATTGTAAACACTTTGCAAGCTAGCACCCACACATAGGGATAGTTATGCTTTTGCTCTTTCAGAGCGTACATTTCCTCTCATCTGTAACCCAAGGTGTCGCTTCGCTTGCCCTGGGCTAGGAGCAGGGGTTGGGCTTTCAGCCCGTGCTTTGATGTTAGCGCCGCCACTTGCGCCGACGCGAGACGCGTCGCCCCCCCGAAGGTACTTGCGGCGCTACTTGTTTTGCGGCCGAGGCATTTTTTCTTTCGCCTTTATGCTTTGTTTTGAATGGTGAAGCAAGTGACCGTACATCGGTCGGTGTACGGCTGTACATCGAACGGTGTACGATCGTACATCGGCCGTTGTACGCTCGTACATCGGTCGGTGTACGACGACCAAATCAGCTATTTAAAGCGCGCCTCAATGGGCCAGCAAAATCGCTCTCGCCACTCATTCTTATGAAACGCTATTTCCTTCTGAAGCAACGCAAGTAGTCAGTGGGGGCGACGCGGCCCGCGTCGGCGCAAGTAGCAACACTAGAAGTACTGCCATCAAGTAGTAACCCAAGAGCTACAAGCAAAAATCTCCGCGCAAGAAGCGCTCCACAAGAGTGAACAAGTCTTTTTTACTTCCTAACCACCTTCTCCCCATTCTGCAGAATGTAAACGCCCTTTGCGTTAGTAGACCCGTTGTTAACTCGTCGGCCGGCAAGGTCATAACAAGCAGAGGGAAGGTTGGAAGAGGGAGAGAGCGTAACATCATGCACAGAGGCAATATAGTCCGTAGCATCCACCGTGCAAAGGTTGGCATTAGCCACTTGCCCTGTTTCGCAATCAATGAGCAGAGCCACCACGTTGAGCGCGGTGGGGTCTTGAATGAGGTTTTTACCCTCGGTGTTACAAACCTTTATAAGGTCGAAATCGCCCTTGGCAAGC
The DNA here is from genome assembly GCA_963656725.1 of Oribacterium sp. Classification (GTDB taxonomy): domain Bacteria; phylum Bacteroidota; class Bacteroidia; order Bacteroidales; family Bacteroidaceae; genus Alloprevotella. The sequence goes on from CAVKKI010000065.1 coordinate 8,832, forward strand.
AAAGGGGTGTAGGCTTCAATGGGCGAGGTGAAGTAGACGTCGTGGTTGTTGAGGCGAGTGGTGGCCACCACCACGTCTTCGTAGGCAAGGCCCGAAACCGAACTGCTACGGCCCACGAATTGCTCCATTTCGGGAATTTCAAAATCGCTCATCGAGGCGTTGGTGTAGGCGTTTTCTTGACTCCAATCGCTCGTGTCGCCATGAAGATAGTTGGCCAGAAGCACGAATTCCACCTTGTAGTTTTTATCGGCAATTTCTCGGGGTGAAGTAACGGTGGCTTCGGCTCTCACCTCCGTGCCATCTTCTGAAAGAACGGCATTCACGTCGATGTTTGCGGGGGCATAGGTGAGCGTTTGCGCAAGCCATTCGTCAGCTATGCCGAAGCCGTTGGTGGTGGTGGAACCGTAGTAGGGGTCGAGCATCGTAAGGCGGTCGAGCGAGGCCATGGGGAAGGCGTTGACCGTCATAGGGAAATCGGCCGTTTCCATCACCTTCATCGGGTCTTTGTTATAGCCCGAAGCGCCGTGATAGGCTAAACCGATGAAATCGTCGGGATAGAGGCGTTTCATGGCTCGCATGGCTGCAAAGCCACGGGGGCAGTTGCTGCACCAGGTGCCGGTGTACTCTTCAAGCACGGAGCGGTGGCGCGGCACGAAGCGGCGCACGTCCATCACGGCCTCTGCAGTATGGCCCGCTGCACTGAGATCCTCGCCATTGAGTTGCGTGAGTTGCAGCACCACGGGGTAGGCGCCATCGGCGCTGGGAGCGGTGAGTTTGAGGTTGTAGCTATTGTAGGCCCCATAGCGATTGGGAATGGTGTCGCTAGCTAAGGGGGTGAATTTCTGCGAGGTAGTGACGCCGTTAAGGGTGGTTGACACCACAAAACTGCGCACGCCGTGAGCGCCGGCGTTTACGAGGGTGAAGGGGGTGTAGGTCACGCTGTCGCCTTGGGTGTAGACGTTTTGCGCACGAAGGTAGGCGTTGTTGGCGGGAGCGTTGGTGAGCAAAGCCACGAGGGCGAGGTTGCCCACAGAGTTCATCTCCATCCACTTCATATACTTCTTTGAGGTGTGAATGTAGAAGCCGCCTTCGGTGGTGTTGTAAGAGAGGAGTAGGGGGTTGAGCGAGGCTTTGTCCGTGGCGGGAACGGTGAAGCTATAGCCCAGGTAGATAGGTTCGCCCGTAAGGGTATAGGGTTTTTCAAAGGGAATGTAAGTTTGGGTGAAGGCGAGGGTGGAGTCGACCTTCTGCGTGCAGATGTCGGGCACGTTTTGTTTTTTAGCATCGAGGGTGAGTGTGTGGCTCATCCAAAGTTGCAGGTTGCTAATGTTTTGCGTTTCGGGCAGATAGAGATAAACGCCGCTAACGGTGGTGCCTTTCAGTGCTTCCTGACCGTCGATTTTGATGGCCACGTCGTAGGTTTCTTTCTTGCCCGTGCCCCACAGAGCGAGGCGCGTGCTGCCGTCGTCGTAGCTATATTCTATGCCTAATGGGGAATCGCTTTGGGCCATAGATAAAGAGGGAAGGCTCACTGCGAGGCAGAGCAGAGCGAGAAGGCGGCTATAGAGTGATTTCATTGGAGTGGTGTATTCTTTAGAAAAGGGGGCTTATGAGAGCTATTTGTTTCTCATAAGCCCCACTAGAGTTGTTTATAGTAAAAAAGGGTTATCGCACGAATTTCACGCTCTTCACGGTGCCGTTGCTAAGGCGCACGTTCTTCACAAACACGCCATGACCCGCAGGTTTGGTCACGCAGCGGCCGAGCAGGTCGGTGTAGGTGGTGGAGAGGGCGGTGGCATCGTTGGCCGTGGCGTTCTTCACACCAGCGAGGTCAACATACACAATGTTCGACTTGTGGGTTTCACCCCCACCAGTGTAAACGGCTTGCACACCGATTTTGTCGAAGCCTGTGACGTAGGTCAAGATGGTGAATTGGCCCGCATAGTTAATAATCTGGCTGTCGTCGCTGAAATCGAAGGGTATGTTGGTGAGCGGCGCGGTGAGCGAGGTGTAGTCGTCGGGGTCGAAGGTGTAGAGTTCATCGTCGATGTAAACGTTGTAGTAGAGCCTGTTCACGTCGAGCAACTCAATGTCTTCGGCCTTTTCTTCGTCGGTAAATTCAGAGGGGATGAAGGTGAGAATGCCGTAGCCATAGTCTTCGTCATAGGGCTCGTAGCTCACGTCGATGGGGTCGGCCGGGGTGCGCGGCTTGTCGGTCCAGGGGGCAAAGTTAGGCGTGTCGTAGGTGTAGATTTGGTTTACTTGCTGATAGCCTTGGTTCACGCAGAAACTGCTGTCGCTGCTCAAAGTCTGATCTTCATTATCGAAGGTGAACACAATGCTGTCGGCCAAGCAATAGTCGGTGTAGGTTTCAACATCGCCATCGCCATAGTCCACCGTCACTTCTTCGTGGCCGAGGGGCTGGAAGAAGGTGAACGATTCGGTCACGGTGTCGAGACCCATGTATTGTTTGCCTTTAAACACCACGGTGTCGCCCTTAATCGTGCCCACGGCCCAGGCTTCGGGCATGTTGCGGTTGAGGCCCTGCACGAAGAATTCGTCGTATTGCTGTATGGTCTTTACTACGCGGCCATACACCTGGCCCGACTCTTCGTAGGCCAAGGAGGCATTGCCCACATTTTGGGGATTTGAGGGGGCTACGGGGTCTTCCGTAAACTTGTGCCACTGGCTCACGTAGTCGCCATAGCCATACCAATTGCCATCGCCATCGGCCACACCGAGGAGTTTGCTGTCGGCCATGGTGTTTACGAAGGCGAGGGTGTCGTTGCGGAAAATGAATTTTACGGTTTGGTCATCGTCGGGCACGAAGGTGGAGTAGCTTTCGCCATCTTCATCCACTTGCTCGAGCTTCATTTTATAGAGATAGGCGTCTTGCACATCGTCTTCATCGTCGGAGTAGGCCACGTGGGCAATGTGTTGGGGCAGTTTCACCTCGATGGTGTCGCCCTGTGTGCGCGTGCCTTTCACCCATGCGGAGGTGTAGAAGGCGTTGACGGGGTTGTAGAGGTAGACGGTTTTATTGTCGTCGGCCTGCACCACTTTGCCATAAAGGCCATCGATGCCTTGCTCCATCACGCCAAACATGAGGTAGACGAAGCTTTGACCGGCACGATAGAGATTATCACAGAGGGTGCCGGCGGGTTGTGTGCTGATGATGTCGGAGGTGGAGGCACGCAGAGCGCGCTTTGCACGGAGTTGGCTGCGGAGGTCGGTTGTGGTCTTCAGCTTCGACAACCCCTTGAAACTAACGGGCGCTTTGAGGTCGGAACGAAGGGAAAGCGAGGTCTTCGGGCTTGTTGCCGGGGTTAAATTAGTGAAACGGGCAGCGCTTTGTGCCGAGGCCGAAGTGGCGGTGAGCACGGCGGCTGCTAAAGCTACGTAAAAATTCTTCATAAGCTATGACTTGTTGTGTTGTGTGTTGTTTGTTTTTTAGCTTTTTATGTTTCCTTTTGCTTTCCCTTGTTGTTCGCATTGGCAGAAAGGAATGGGATAGAGTGGGGGAGTGTCTGCTTACTTTAATCTATAGTATTCGCTTACTTCAATCTACAGATGTGCTTGCTCTCTCACAATGCTTTGCAAATGTATTGTTTTTTAAACAATCAGCCAAAAACTGCGCTCTTTTATTATGCTTTCGTTTGCATTTCATTGCATTTTATTTGCAAATCGGCCCGTAAATAGATTTTTCTCGGAAAATTATTCATATTGACGACAACAGAGGCAACAGGGGACAACGTGTTGCTTAGGCTTTACAAAGAACGTAACGCGGCTCTTTCATTTTAGGGCGGGCTGAAAGCCCAATGCATGCACCTAGCCCAGGGCAAGCGAAGCGGCG
>CAVKKI010000066.1:0-12217 GCA_963656725.1 Oribacterium sp.
GCCGCTTCGCTTGCCCTGGGCTAGGTGCATGCATTGGGCTTTCAGCCCGCCCTTGTCAGCCCGCTATTAAATGAAAGAGCCGTGGTTTAAGTAACTATTATATATATAAACGACAACAGAGACAATAAAGACAACCTTTTTGAATAGCTCGAAAAGAGGGTTGTCTTTATTGTCTCTATTGTCGTTTTATTCTTTAAAATAGATAGTCAAAACAATTTTAACTTTCTACTTATTTGCGAAATTTCTTCCAAATATTCTTCATGCCTCGTTTGCTGCCATCGTTATGGGGCATGTAGCCATAGCCATAGCCGTAGCGGGGGCCATATTTATTGTCGAGACTCACGTCGTTGAGCACGATGCAGAGGTTCATGAAGCGTTTCTCTTGACGCATGCGTTCCAAGTCGGGCAGGAAATCGCGCGTTTGCACACCCACACGCATCACGAAGATGGTGGCATCTACTTCGCGGTTCACAATGCTGGCATCGGCCACGGAGAACATCGGCGTGGAGTCGATGATGATGTGGTCGTAGCGCTCACGAAGGTGCTTGATGAGTTCACCAAAGCGGTCGCTCATGAGCAACTCGGAGGGGTTGGGCGGCGTGTGGCCGGCGGGCATAAAGTCTACGCCCTTCTCAAGTCCGTCGATGCGGATGATGTCGTCAATATTAGTGTGCTCGTCGGTCAAATAAGTGGTCAGGCCGAAAGTGTGACCAAAACTGCTGCTGAGTGTGCGCTTGCGGATGTCGCCATCAATCACGAGCACGCGCTTGCCGCTCATAGCCAAAATAATGGCCAAGTTGCGTGCAATGAAACTCTTGCCTTGCCCGGGGGTGGTAGAGGTGGTCATAAGCACCTGGGTGGAGTGGCGCATGTAGCCAAGGCTGAAGCGCAGAATGCGGAAGGCTTCCACCACGGGTTGGTTGCTCTCCACTTCGGTGATGAGCGCCTTGTTGCCGTTGTCGGTTTTGAGGCGAGGCACTTCGCCCAAGATGGGAGCGGAGGTAACTTCTTCCACGTCTTTGCGGCCATGCACAGTCACATCGAGCGAGCGGCGCAGCCAAATAATGAGCGAGGGAATGAGCAAACCGATGAGCAAACTCACAAGCAAGATGATGCTAGCTCTCGGACTAATGCGGGCGTTGCCAATAGGGCCTTCCACCAAGCGCACGTTGGCTTCGTTAATGGCTTGTTGCAGGGCCACTTCCTCGCGTTTGTTGAGCAAGTAAGTGTAGAGGGCTTCTTTGAGCGACTGTTGGCGCTGAATGTCGAGTCCTTGTTTCTCTTGGTCGGGAGCGCCGGCAATGCGGCCCGAAAGTTGGGCCTCGTTGGCTTGCGCATCGTGCAAGCGCAGTTCGAGCGATTTGACGTAGCTACGCAGCGATGAAGCAATGGCCTGGCGCAATTGGGCAAGTTGCTTGTCCATTTCGCGCACCACATTAAGGTTTTCGCTCGAGTTGGCCACCATTTGGTTGCGCTTATTCATTTGGTCGTTGTAGCTCGCAATCTGCGTGTTAAACGAGGCGTCGCCAATGCTTAGAGCGGGAATGAGGTCGTGGTTGTTGCCGTGGTTGTGCAAGTATTCGTCGAGATAGCGCGCCACGTTGAGTTGCGTTTCGGCTTGTAGGCTTTGCTGGCGTGCGGTGCTCGTTTCGGTAAGCACGGCTTGCGAGGTTTTGTCGAAGTCAACTAGTTGGTTGCGCTTCTTGAAACTAGCCATTTGACTTTCCACATTGCTCAACTCGGTGCCGATGATGCGGATGCGCTCGTCGATGAATTTAGCTGTGTTCGATGCCACGCGGTTTTTGTTTTCCACCACGTCTTCTTTATAGGTGTCGAACAGGGTGGCGAGGATGTCGTCGGCGCGCTCGGTGTTGTCGTCGTTGCAGGCCATCACAATGAGCGAGGTCTCCTTGTCATACTCTGAGGCGCTGAAGCTAGCCAAGAAACGGGCAGAGGCTTGCTCTTTCGAGAGGCGGTTCACGCTCACCTTCTCGTCTTTCCACATGCCGAAGGCGGCTCCGCGCACCACGCACACAGCGCCATAGGGAGTGTTGACCATCTGGCCCAGGTGAGCTTCTACATCGGCCACGGGGTTGCCCAGTTTGTCGGTCATGCCCGACAACACCACGGTGTTGCCGTCTTTCTTCGTTACGTCGATGTGCTGGCCAAATTTGCCGTGAAGTGGCTTTTGAAAAATCACTTCAAAGGGGCAAGTTTTTTTATAGAGTGTCACGGGGTGAAGGGCCTCTTGGGTGGTGTAGTCCACATCAAGTTTTAGCTTATCCACCACGCGGCTCATCAGTCGCTTTGAGGAGATAATGAAAATTTCGTTTTTTAGGTTGTCGCCCACGCTCACGCCGTTGAGCTCGAGCAGCGTGTTCATGCTGCTGCGACGAGAGGAGGAACGCATACTCGTGCCTGTGCTCGAAGGGTCGGAGTCTTCAATGAGCATCACGGCCTGGCGTTGGAACACGCGGGCTTGGCGTTGTTGATAGAACCAGCCGATGCACACGCAAGCCACCACTGAAAGCAAAAACCACCACCAATTGCGTATAAACAATTGGTAGCAGAGCTTCAGCATGGGGATGAGCTGCATCTCTTCATTCTGTGCTTCGTTGTTGTTGTAAGTGGAATTTGTTTCCATATAATTATTTGTTCGTTTTCTGTTTGAATAGAAAGGTATGTGTGCTAAACTTTGCAAAAGTAATATTTGGGGCGCAATGAGCAAAATTATTGCGTGGAAATCTTTGCTTAAAAGCGCTTTGTTACGCACTTTTCAACTAATTGTTTACTTATTGCGCTTTCCAATGTGATACAAACAGCGGCAGAGCGGCCACTCCTTGGGGAGTTTGCCGCTCTGCGTTGTGAAGGCAATGGTGTCTTGATTTTGGAACTTGAAGCTATGAGAATTTGATAGTTTGTGGTTCACCATTGCCTGTTCCGTGGCAAAGCTTGCTTTGCACGGCTCGTTTTTTCATCAATCTATATGTGCTCTCGTTAAGGGTGTTATTTGAGGTAATATGACGGGCAATTAATGTTATTTACATTGATTTGTGAAACATGAAATGTCTTATTCCGAGGGGGAGAGAAAGGTTGTGTCTCCTCTCCGCATTTTCTTCGTCTTCATTCCGCTTTCTCTTTGCACTCATTTTTTTAATGAGGAGAAGATGGTTTACAACATATCGAATCGCTCCTTGAGTTTGCCGAAGTAGCGGCGTGAGAAGGTGATGTCGATGTGGTCGAAGGGTGGATAGAAGCGGCAGCGTTGGCTATTGTTTTCCACGGCTGCCAAGTAGTTGATGTTGATGATGCAGGTGTTGCTGATGCGCACTAGCGAGGGGTTGAGTGTGAGAATGTCCTCGGCCACTACGCTTCGTTTCAGTTGATGCACGTTGCCGTCGCTCATGGTGATTTGCCAAGAGCGACTTTCGCCGACGTAGGTAAACAGCAACATCTCGTCCACACTCACCAATAGCAGTTCGTTCACCGTTTGCATGGCCACTTTGTGGGGCATGCTGCTTGAAGCGATGGGGCGCACGGGTTCGCTAATGGGCGTTTGCTGCAAGCGGTCGATGATGGTGCGCAGTTCGCTGTGCTTGTAGGGCTTGAGCAGAAAATCGAAGGCCGACTGACGGATGGCGTCAATCATGTAGTCGGAGAAGGCGGAGTAGAACACCACCTTGAAGGTGAAGTTTACCTTCGGACGGATGGAACTGAGAAACTCCAATCCTGTTTTTCCTGGCACCTCCACGTCGAGAAACAGCACGTCGGGCTGCAGTTCGAGCAGTGGCAGCGTGGCGTCGGCATAGGTGGAGAAGGTGTGAACGGACTCAAACTCGGGCTCGTTCCTCAGGTCGTTGGCTAGCGTTTCGAGGGCCGACGGTGTGTCGTCCACGATGAATGCAATTAGCTTTTTGGTTACACCCATATCATTGGTTATTGTTTAGTGCAAAATTACGAATGTTTTTTAAATCTTTTCACCTCTTTTTTACTCACTTGTGCTTAAGTGGCTCGCCCTTTGGTTTGAGCGGTCGGTTTTTGTGGTTAAGTGGAAGCATTTTTTTACTATGCTTCTATAAGAAGTTGCTGTTTGCTTCTATAAAAAAGCCCAAAGCTACGGAGAAGTGTAGCTTTGGGTTCAATGTAGGTGCACATCAGTAAAAGTCGCTAAAAGCCTTTACTGTGTTGGGTATGTTAAGTAGGTGATAAAAAAGAAATTAATCACCTATTTAATATCTCAAAATTTGTCCGGTTCTTAGGCTCGTTCCAGCGCTCATGCGGTTGGTTTTGGCTAGTTTCTCCTCGCTCATTCCGAGTTTGGCGGCAATGGTGGCGAGGTTCTCGCCGTGTGCCACTTTATAAAGGTGGGTGGCGGTCATGGCAATGGCATCTTCCGCACTTCCGCTTTGCGTGGCCAACGAGTTGTTGCCGTCAGCATCGCTCTTGTTTTTGTGGAAGGTGTAGAAGTCGGCCGTCACGTCTTGTGCGGGAAAGTTGAAAAGCAATTCGGGGTTGATAGGCTCACCGGCAATGCGCGTTTCGAAGTGTAGGTGTGAACCGAAAGAGCGCCCCGTGTTGCCGCCTAAGCCAATGGCTTCGCCAGCTTTCACGTCTTGATTGCTGCTCACGAGTTGTTTGCTGAGGTGGCCGTAGATGGTTTCGAGCCCATTGTTGTGGCGAATCACTACATAGTTGCCATAACCTCCGGCATCGTAGCGCACCACGCGCACTTTGCCATCGAAAGCAGCCACAATGGTGTCGCCCGTAAGCACTTTAATGTCGAGCCCTTTGTGCACGCGCTTAAAAGCGGGGCGGTAGCCAAAGCGTGAAGTGATGTTGCGTGAGGGAGTGGGCATGCAAAAGCCTCGCAAGTCGATGCGGTAGCTCTCGGGCACGTCGCTGCTTTTATAGGGGTGTGCTTTGGTCGTCACCCACGAGTTGTAGATGTCGCTGCTAAGGTCGTTTGCCACGTCGCGGTCTACGGCGCGTTGTATGGCCACGGAGTCAACGGCTCGCATTCGGCGGTCGACGGGCGACTGGCGGGCTATTAAATCCTGACAATGGGCTGTCACGCCAACGCAGGCCATTGCCACAGCAAGGGCTGCACGGCGCAAAAGGGATAAATTCATGGGTCTGGCTTCTATGAATGGGGTTCGGTCTGTTTTGTCGAAAGGGGGTTCGGTCTGTTTTGTCGAAAGGGGGTTCGGCCTGTTTTGTCGAAAGGGGTTCGGCCTTTTTGTCTTTGCTCACTCCGCATGCCGAATGTTTTCCCCTCCAGCGGAATGCGGATATTGCAAAAACGTTGCAAATATACAATAAATTGTTTACAACGTGGCGTAAGTTTATGATATTTAACGCAAAATATCGATAAGCGCTAGAGGAAACGCTAGCTCTTGGGGGGCGACGCGTCCCGCGTCGGGGCAAGTGGCGAGCAAGAGGAATTCCTCCCTGTCAGTGGGAGCGACGAAGCTCGCGTCGGCTCAAGCAGCAACTCAAAAAACAATGCTATTCTTCTTGCGCTGCCTCTTGCTCGCCACTTGCCCCGACGCGGGACGCGTCGCCCCCCCCAAGAGCTAGCGTCACTCCTCCTCCTCGCGCTCTAAAATGCTAGCGGCCAAGCAGTCGGCCGTGTGCACAATCATCACGAGCGGATAGAGCGAGTGGGCGGTGTCGTAATTGCGCTCGTCTTCAAAAGAGTTCATGTTCACGCCCCACGGACCCATGTGCCAACGAATGGCGAGCATTTCGGCATCGGTCATTTCCAAACCGCTGCAAAGAAGCAAAATAACGGACTTCTCGCCATGACCCATAGGGAAGTTTTTGTACGACACATTATAACCAGGAACATCCTCCCACACGCCCATTGCATTCTTTTTGCGCTTCATGGTGGGTTGGTACACGTCGCATTTACACACATCGTGCAGCAAACTGGCCAGCACCACACTGTCGCGCGGCACTTCTTTCTCAACACAAAGGTCGAGGTGCTTCATGCCCTCCCACACCTCAAGGGCGGCGTGGCACGTGTTGAGTGAATGGAGCAATAGGCCACCCTTCACGTTGAGGTGGTGACCGGCTGAAGCGGGGGCTTCAAAAAATCCCCATTCCTCGAGGTCGGAGATGATGTCGTCTATTCCGTCGCGCTTCACAGAGCGAAGCAGTTCTAAAAACTCTTTCTTATAAGTGGATAAATCTATTTCCATTGCAATCGTTGTTTTTTTTGTTTTTGTTTACAAATGCAAAGGTACAAATAAAATTGCTTACCGCCCTCATTCCTCTCTTTTTGCTTTTCTCGAAATTTTGGGGCAAAAACTGCATATATGCAAAAAATGCAAGCAAACAGAAAATAGCAAATTTGTTGCAAAAAATAGCACAAATGTTGCACGCACCCTACTAGAAAGTTTGCTTACACATTTGCTGTTGCTTGCACTAATTGCTTGCACTGCGTTGAATATCAATTGTTTCGTGAGTGTAAGCAGCAAAATTTGTTGCTTGCACTTGCTTACACTTGCTTGCACGCTCTGCTGGTGAGCAACGGGAGCAAAAAACTGCATATATGCAATTTTTCGGGTGTTTATGCAAAAAATATGCAGTTTAGTGCAAGCAAACACTCGAGTGCAAGCAACGAATTTTGCTGCTTACACTCTTGAAACCGTTGATAATCAACGGTAGTGCAAGCAATTAGTGCAAGCAACAGCATTTGCTTGCACTAAACTTTCTGGGGGAGAACGCTAGCTCTTGGGGGGCGACGCGTCCCGCGTCGGGGCAAGAAGCAATGATAGAAGAAAGCGCAAAAAGAGTTAGCATCCTATTTACATAAAAAATGCTAACTCTTTTTTACGTTTGTGCTTGCCCCGACGCGGGACGCGTCGCCCCCCAAGAGCTAGCGTCGCCCCCACTGACTTACTACCGGCTTAATAAGAAAAACTACCGGCTTAATAGTGCTTCACTACTGGCTTAATAAGAAAAACTACTGGCTTAATAAGAAAAACAAATGGCGGAAGAGTGAATGCTCTTCCGCCATCTGTAGAGGCGATTTACTTATTGGTCAAAAACTTAAATTCGCTTATTTTGTGCGGTCTACGCCTACGAGGTTCGGGTTGCGTTCCACTTCAAGCACGGGGTAGGGCAAGTAGATGCTCTCGGCACCATTCCATGTGCTCTTCGTGATGCTCACGCTCTCTTTCGCTTTGTAGACTTTTCCGTCGGTGGGGTCGACGATGTCTTGCTCGGCATTCGCTACGCGGAAGTCGAAGTTCTTTTTCAGCTCGTTCATACGGAACTCGTCAGAACGGCGGGTCACCATGGCTACCCAATAGCCAGCCACTTCCCATCCGTGCTCAATGTAGCAAGCCTCGGCCAACTGATCGGCGGTCATAGCGTCGATGCTAACTACGGTGCCGTCGGTGAGTGTTACGTTGTCGGGGTCGTCGCAGGCACGTTGGCGCACTTGCTTCAAGCAATTCTTAGCCAAAGTGAGGTTGCTGGCTCCGCTGCGCGCTGCGCTCTCGGCATACCAAAGAAGGAGTTCGGAGTAGCGAATCACGCGGTGACGGTGGTCGTTAACCATACCCGTCCAGTTGGGCAGTCTGTAGTCGTAGGGCTGACGCAGGGCGGTGTTGTTTTCATCGCAGTTAACCGAGAAGTTGCAGAACATGGGGTGATATTCGGCTACCACCTTTGAGCCGTCTTCGTTGAGGGCCCACCAGTCCACGGTGTTAATCACGTGGTGGTTGCCATCTTCAAAGGTAATTTTCTCAGCATAAGTGGCTTTTTTGCGGTTGCCCTCAGGGAAGCGCTTCCAGAAGGCAATTTCACCCCAGGCATCGCCCCAACCACCATCGCCTAAGCTCTCAAAGCGGTCGCAAGAGGTAAACTCAGAGTCGTTGCTCCACCAAGGCAGCGGACTGTAGTCGATGCCGAGAATGGTCTCCTTGTTATAGTTGTGGCCCATGGAGTAGACGTGGCTCCAGTCGGAATCGAGATAGAAGCCATAGTCGCTGTTGTGGTCGATGATGTTTTTGGCCAATTCAGCAGCCTTGGCATAGTATTCTGACTTTTCGAGCGGATAGCCAGCCATCGACATATACACGGCCGAGAGAGTGGCCTGTGCAGCTTGCTTGGTGACGTAGGCGTCGATGCCGTCGTGTTGAGCGGGAGCGTCTTGGTCGGCGTAGCTGGTGGGCAACACCTCGATGGCCTCGGTGAGGTTTTTCACGATGTAGTCGTAAACCTCAGCAATGGTGGAGGGCACTGTTTGGTTGTTTGCCAACGAGTTTTCTTCCACAATGGGGAGCGGACCGTAGAGGCGAACGAGATAGTAGTAGGCAAAGGCGCGCCAGAATTTGGCTTGAGCCACGGCGTTGGCGGCCTCCGTTTTATAGTTGGTGCCGTCGAGCACCTTCACGTTGTTTACAATGTTGTTGGCCGCCTCGATGATGGAGTAGTTTTTGGCCCACGAGTCGGTGATGCCCTTGTTGTTGCTCGAGGCCGAGAAGGCGTCGATTTCTGCACACGCTTGCTTGTTAGAGCCAGGGTTGGCGGTGATGTCGTCGCCTTGCCATTGCGGATAGAGCATGTTGGTGTAGATTTGCGACACGTTGACCTGTGTGTAGAGCGCATAGAGCGCAGTGTTTACAGCGGCCTTACTATTATAATAGGTGGTGGGGTCGAGCTGTCCTTTGGGGTCTTCGGTAAGGAAATCGCTGCAAGAGGCTGAGAGTAATCCAGCCGCTAGCATGCAGCCCAAGAATATTTTCGATTTCATGATAGTTGTGCTTAGATTAGAATGTGGCTCTCACGCCGATTGTGAATGTGCGGGGGTTAGGATATGAACCCATGTCGATGCCGTTGTTGATGTCGCCAGCTGAGCTGTGGAACGAGTGGCCGGCAGGGTCGATGCCTTTGTAGCCTGTGATGGTGAAGAGGTTCTGACCGGAAACGGTGAAGCGCAGGTCGGCAAACTTCGTCACGTCTTTCGACAGGTTGTAGGAGATGCTGATGTTCTCCAAGCGCAGATAGCTTGCGTTTTCAAGCCACTTGTCGCTGTTGCCATATTGCTTTGAACCGCTGCCGAAGGTAGGCATGGTTGTGCCCACGTTAGCAAAGTAGTCTTTGTCGGTCACAAATTTTGAAGCACCGGGAGTGGCGTTCATGGTGTAGCGCACGAGGTTCAAGCGCTTGGCACCGAACGAGGCGTTGAAGAAGGCGTTAAAATCCCAGTTCTTATAAGAGAGGGTGTTGTTCCATCCGAGGGTGAATTTCGGGTTGGAGCTGCCCAATACTACGCGGTCGGTTGAGGCGTTGGGGGTGGCAGTCTTGTTGCCGTTGGCGTCGTAGTACATGTCAACGTATTGTCCGTCGGCATTTTTCTCTACGCCAGCCCAGCGGAATCCGTAGAACGAACCGATAGCCTCGCCTTCCTTCACAATCGTACAGGGGTCAACCGAGCCTTGTGAGGGAGCCGAACCATAAAGAATGGGGTCGTCGGCCGTGAGTTTGAGCACCTCGTTGTGGTTGTAAGAGCCGTTGAGCGTTGAGGTCCAAGTGAAGTCTTTAGTTTGGAAGATGTGAGCCGTAAGGCCGATGTCGAAACCTTGGTTCTCTACTTCACCAGCGTTCACCCAGTAGCTCATGCCACCCAGCGAAGAGGTAGTGGTTTGCTTCAACAAGGCGTCGGTAGTCTTCTTATAATAATAGTCCACGCTCAATGAAAGGCGGTTCTCGAGGAAACCGATGTCGAGACCTACGTCGAACTGGTGTACCTTCTCCCAAGTGAGGTCGGGGGTGGCCACGCTGTGGGGCCAGTAGCCGTTATACATGGTGGAGGTGCCGAAGTCGAACGAGGTGCCCGAGAGCATCGCCATCGTAGAGTAGGGCGTGATGTCTTGATTACCGATGATACCGTAGCTAGCACGAATCTTCAAGTTGCTAATGGCCTTCACGTTCTTCATGAAGTCTTCTTGACTGACGGTCCATGCAGCGGCAATTGAGGGGAACCATCCCCACTTCTTGTTTTGGAAACGGCTCGAACCATCGGCACGGAGCGTACCGGTGAGCATGTACTTGTCGGCGTAGTTATACATCACACGAGCCACACCCGAAAGCAAAGCCCACTTCTGGTAGCTGTTGCTGCATGAGCGTGTTTGAGCGTCGTTCACATTCCAATAACCCACACTTTCACTGGTGAGGTTGGTGCCCGAAATCTGCATGTAGCGATTTTCGTAGCTTGTGGCTTCCCACACACCGGTAGCGGTGAGGGCGTGATCGTTCCACTTATGGAAGTAGGTGAGGTTGTTAGTGGTTTGCAGCAACATCTGGTAGTTGTCGCTGTTGCTCATCGTGGCTTGGTCTTGACGGCTCACGTTGGCCGAACCGAAGGAGTAGTTCTTCGAGTCCTTATAATCCAAACCATTGGTGGTGGTAAAGGTCAGTCCGTCAACGATGTTAAACTTCAAGTCGATGTGTCCGCTCACCACGTCGCGCATGTGGTCGTTTTTGTTGTCGGCCAGCGAGCCATAGGGGTTGGCCTGCGACACCACGTTGTAGGGGTCGTTAGCGTAGTGGCCGTTGTCGAGCTTCATGTTCATCGTGGGCGAGAAGTTGAGGCCGTTCCAAATGGGGTTGTCTTGGTTTTGTTGGAAGCCTCCACCCTTGCCTTGGCCGCGAGAAAGGTTTACGTCGGCCGTGAGTTCGAGCCACTTGTAGAGCTTGGAGTGAACGTTCGCCTTCACGGCGTAGCGCTTAAACTGGGTGTTGTAAATCACACCGTCGTGGTTCATGTAGTTGCCCGAAACGTAGAACTGTGTGTCTTCGTTACCCTTGGAAATGGCGAGCTTATAGTTCTGTGTGATGCCCGTTTCCAAAAGTTCATCCATCCAGTCAATGCCGGCATTCTTGCCGTTCAGGTAGTTCGACATAGCGTCGCTCGTGGCCAAGCCATTGTCTACCAAAGCTTGTGCATATTCTTTTGTGCCCATCTTTTCGGGAATGTGGTAAGCCTTGCTGAAGCCCACCGAGGCGTCGAACACCACTTGGGTTTGTCCGGCCTTACCCGTTTTGGTTTGCACAAGCACTACGCCGTTGGCACCACGCGAACCGTAGATGGCGGTGGAGGAGGCGTCTTTCAACACCTGCATGCTCTGAATGTCTTCGGGGTTGATGCCTTCCAAACCGCTCTCGCGCACAATGCCATCCACTACATAAAGCGGTTCGTTGCTCTTGTTGATGGAACTGGCGCCACGCACACGAATTTTGATGTCGCCGCCGGGCGAGCCGCTCGACATTACTTGCACACCAGCCACACGGCCTTGAATAGCGTCGCTCACTTGGGTGATGGGTTGGTCTTTAAACTGCTTGTTGTCCATCACCGACACGGAGCCGGCCAAGTCGGCCTTGCGCACCGTGCCGTAGCCAATCACCACGGCTTCGTTGAGTGAATTGTCGGCGGGCTCCATCTGAAGGTCGAGGGTGGAGCCGGCTACGCGCTTTTCAACTTTCTTAAATCCTATATACGAGAAGGTGAGGGTTTGTCCCGGGTTGGCTTTAATGTGGTAGCGGCCATTAGTGTCGGTAGTGGCGCGCACCTTAGTGCCTTTCACGAAAATAGTGACGCCCACGAGCGGTTCGCCCATGTCGTCAACGATTTTACCCGAAACGGTGCCTTTGGTCTGATTAATAGAAGTGGGTTCGCTCACTTCATTGGGTGTGGCGGCGTAAGCTTGTGTGCCTGCTGCTGCTAAGAGCATACCCAATGAAAGCGGTAAGACGTTTCTCAAACGCTTAAACCAAATCGGAGAGTAATTGCCTTCTCCAATCGTTAGAATAGGTTTCATACGCTAAGAGGATATTAGACTTTTGTTAGTAAAAATTGGAATAAGATGGCGCAAATGTAAAGTGTTGTTTTCAATTCACCAAGTGAATGATGAAAAATTATTCACATTCTCTTAACAAATGTGTTGTAGAACATAAAAACGGACGCCTTTTCGCCTTTTGCTCGCTTTCTTTCCTCTTAAATTGACGTTCTTTTTGCGCAAATTTCTCGGCCTTTCCTCCTTGCTTTTTGACCTACTCATTCTCGATTTTTATCTTCCAATCGCTTGATTTCATCTTTCAATCCCCTTTTTTCCTCTTCCAATCCCTTGATTTCATCTTTCAATTTAATTTTGAAACTTTCCCATTTTCATTTTTCGCCTTTCATTCTTCCCTCATTCCCTTTTTT
>CAVKKI010000066.1:12227-12677 GCA_963656725.1 Oribacterium sp.
TCAAAATTCCGCGAAAATCGTTAAAATTTAACCAATTAACAAAAATTACCCCCCCCGTTTGAAAAATTAGCCAAATCGCCGTATATTTGCAGTTCAAATCAGCAGAACTAATTAACTATTAGAAACACAAATATAAACATTAATACACACACAATCATGAAAAAGTTTACAACATTAAGCGTGGGCTTGTTGTTGGCATTCTTCCAGATGTTGCCAGCAAGCGCACAGTCGGAGGTACATCTCACCTTCTTGCGCTCGGGAGCCAATGCAAGCGACGTAACTGTTTATGTGAAAGACGCAAGCGGCAACACCATTAGCGGCGCTTCGGCTACGCTCGAAAAGGTGGAAAAGGGTAGCGGTAATAACGTGTTTACGAACCTCACCACTACGACCTTGCAAACGGGCCAAAATATGGGTACGGACACCAACACCCTTTGCGCTACCTACAAC
>CAVKKI010000067.1:0-12368 GCA_963656725.1 Oribacterium sp.
CCAATGCATGCATCTAGCCCAGGGCAAGCGAAGCGGCGCCCTGGGTTACAGTTGAATAGAAAAGCACGCTCTGAAAGAGCAAAAGCATAACTACGCAAACGCTCGTGCTCCTAGCAATGCTTATGGGGTAATATTTTTTTCAAAGTTTGATAAGAGTGCTTTTCCCGAGAACCCGTTCATACACTCATTACGAACTTCTTAAGTTACTTTTTCTATCTTACTTCTTTTACGTGTTCTTACTCGACGGAAGAAAGAACGAGGCGCAAGCCAAGGTCGCCGTTACTGATGTCGGGGGTGAGGTAGCCGCGGTAAGAGGCACGGCAGTACCACGGCGAGCTGAACCAGCTGCCCCCACGGCGCACGCGGTACGACCCACTCTTAGCCCCCGTAGGATTGGTTACAGAATAACTAGGGTAAGTGCCTTTCCAATCTTGACACCACTCCCATACGTTACCCGACATATCATAAAGGCCTAATTCATTGGGAAGTTTCGTGCCGACTGCATGAGTTTTACTTCCGCTATTACTTTCATACCAAGCCACGTCGTCAAGGTTATTGCTTCCACTATATTGATAACCTTGACTTTTCTTTCCGCCTCGAGCTGCATATTCCCACTCGGATTCGGTGGGAAGGCGGAAAGTGCGATGGGTTAAGCTGTTTATTTTTTTAATAAATTCCTGACAATCATCCCAGCTCACATTCTCCACAGGCAAATTATCACCTTTAAAACTAGAAGGATTTTTCCCCATCACCGCTTGCCAAAGGGCTTGAGTCACTTCATATTTACCTATGTAATAATCATGGGTAAGCGTCACTTGATGAACGGGCTTCTCGTCATCCCACGGATTCTGCATTTCAGAAGTAGCCCCCATTTGGAAAGTGCCAGCCTCCACCTTCACCATCTCTATATTCACACCATTCACCGGGATAACGAGCGTGCCTAAAGAGGAGGATGAGGAGGAGGATTGCGAAGAAAGCGCGCCCGAAAGGCTCGTGGTTTGCCCCTCGACAATGGTGACGGTTTTGCTGTCGGTGAGGTAGCCCTCTTTCTTCACCTCCACTTTGTGGCTGCCCACAAGCAAGCCGCTAAACACGCGGGGAGATTGACCTAGCTTGGTGCCATCGAGATAAACATCGGCACCAAAGGGTTTGTAGTTGACCGAGAGATTGCCTTGAATGGCCGACATCTCATCAAACGACACTTCGAGGCGCTGCTGCTGCGAAAGCTGAATGGTGCGCTGCTGCGCCCGATAGCCCTCGCGCTTGGCCTCGAGCAGGTGCATGCCCTCTTTGAGAGAGCCCGTCCAGGGCAAGGTGCCCACTCGCTTGCGGTCAACGTAAAGCGACACGGCAGGGGTGGGACATTTCACCGACACAGTGGCCTGGGCCGAAACGAGGCTGACTTGAATGGGCTGCATGTTGCCTTGAGACACGGTGAACGTGCCGCTTTGGCTGATGTAGCCGCCAGCCTCCACGGTGTAGCGGTGAGAGCCGTAGGGCAACATGGCGGAGTATTGTCCGTCGGAGGCGGCCTCTTGCAGCGTGCCGTCGATGCTGACCTTGGCATTGGCGGGCTGCACGGTGAGGGCGTAGAAGTTTCCGCCCACATCAACGGGCTCCGAAGCTGCGCCACCTGAGGGCTTCACTAGGGTGAGTTCGTAGGTGGTGGCGCTCTTCGCCCGCTGCACCTCGGGATATTCGAAGAAGTCGATGCGCAAGGGGGTGTAGTTGGGATGCGACACTTCGAGCTGCGTTGTTTTTTGCGGCACAAACACCCAATATTCGCCCACTTTTTTCTTCACTTTTATCACATTGCCCCCACCAAACTGCACCCCATCGAGCGCAATGCCCACTTTTATTAAGGCGCATTTCACCCCGTTGCCATCGAGCACACACTCGCTCTCGCTCAGAGCCGTCACGTCGCCTTGAAGTGGCTTAAACGACTCCACCTTAAGCTTTTGCGCCACAATGGGGAGGGCGAAGCAAAAGAGGAGGAGGGTGATTATTGAAATGATTCGTTTCATAGTTTTTTTCTGTTTTCAGATTTTCATTGAGCAATTGGCCAGCTAGCGTTAAAATGTTTCTACGATTTCACCATCTGAATGATAAAGCCGGCCTGTGATCAACACACCATTTTCACAAAAGCCATCGATGTAGTCGCCTGCTACGGGGGTAGTACGGCATCGGCTCACGCTGTGAGAGGTGCGAAACTTCATAATGCCATTACCGTGGGGCTTGCCGTTGAGCAATTCGCCCCGCCAAGTGGCATAGCCTAGATTCGCCGTGCCGTAAGTGGATTTTGATTTTGAACTGTTGGAAGTGGATGCGGGTTGGGAAGCGGGTTTGGAAGAAGTGGAAGCGGAAGACTCGTTCTTTTTCGCGTTGCTCGGTTGTTCGCGCTTATTTGAGGGGGGCTCTTCCTTATTCGGGGTGTTGCTCTGCGTCTGCGGTTCGCCCTTTTGAGCCACCGTGTCGCTTATCGTTTTATTTTCGATGCGAAGGGTGTCGGCTTTCGTGGTGTCTGCGCTCGTGGTGTCAGTTCTTGTGGTGTCGGTTCGTAGGGTGTCAGCGTTTCCTCCGCCACTGCAAGAACGGAGCGAACGAACGGAGAAGTAGCCAACGCCGCCCACAACGACCAGAACGGCTAGAATGAGAGATGCCTTCCTTAAGAGGTCGTTCGAGATGCGATGCGAAGAATCTGCATCGATGGTGTCTGTGGGTCTTCTTCCGCTCCCCTCTTCTGCTTCCGCGCCTTGCTGCAACACGGTTAAGAAAGAGGCCACACTGGTTAAGGGAGCATTGCCCACTAGTTGCAAGCCACGAAGCACGGCATCGAGGGTGTGGGGAGAGAGTTGCTCGGGCAACACACGGCAAGCCTTGTGCAAGGTGAGCGTGGCGGCATCGGCAGGAGCAACACCCGTCAGCATGAAATGAAGGGTGGCGGCTAGGGAGTAGATGTCGAGTTCGGGAAGAAACTCGGTAACGGTTTGCTTAAGCCGGCGGTCGGAGTAGCCTTGCGAATAGCCGCTAACACCCTTGCTGCGCTTGGGGCGGTTGCCCTCGAAACTAACGGCTTGGCCGAAGTCGATCAGCACGGGAGAGAGGCCGCCACCGGCCGTGGGCTGCATCATTACATTGTCGGGCTTGAGGTCGAGGTGAAGTATGCGCTGATGGTGAAGATGGGCCACTGCGCCCGAAAGGTCGCTAATGATGCTCGTGGCCTCAGCCTCTGACAAATGGCCGCCTTGCTCTGTTACATATTGAGCTAGCGACACGTGGCCCAGATAGGCCATCACGTAGTAGATGGTGTTGTTCTGCTCAAACACCTCGTTAACCGGCACAATGTGGGGGTGCTTCAGCGAGTGAAGCATCTCGGCCTCGTGGCGAAAGTCGGCCTTGGCTTGCTTAAAGAGGGCGGCATTCGTTTCGGCCACGGTGACAGAGGCTTGCGGCCCACGCCGACAGATTTTGCCAATGAAAAACTCCTTGATGGTGAACGTAACCGTTTGCGGAATGTTTCCCACCATAATGCGGGCCTTGGCCAAATAAGTAATGCCGAAGCCGCCTTGGTGAAGGGGCTGCTCTATGGTGTACTCATTGGCTCCCTTCAACACGGAGCCCACGGGCAATGCATTTTCTATCATATAATATATATATAAGAGAGAGAGTTAGGGATTGATTAAACAAAAACGAGTGCGGCCTAGCACAAACTCTTGTCCTATCTGCAAATAAACGGAGGTTCCTTCAGCCACCTCACGCCCCGAGAGGTAGACGGGATTTTTGGCGCGATTCACCGTGAAGAGGTATTTATACGACGTGCCTTGTGTCTCGACGGTGAGGGTGACGGAGCGATGACTGATGGTGCGGTCGCCGGGCACCATAATGTCGGAGGGCGAGGCGGGGTCGTACATGCCGAGGGTGTTGGGGCCTAATTGCAATGGATGGCACACGTTTTTCTGAAAGAAATGGCGCTTTTTCTGCAACAAACGGGCCATCACGCCCGAGGGAGTGCCACTGGTGAGAAAATTGGGGTCGGTGGGGCGAGACATAGGCTGCGCTTGCGGTTGAGATGGCTCAGCGGGATGACGTTGATTGGCGGGTTGGGGCTGCCCCAGGTGTATTTGTTTTTCGTTGATTTTTACGCCAAAGGCCTGTCCACACTCAGCATGCGGACAGGTCACCTTCGCCACCCCAGGCTGGGCGGGGGCATAAAACTTCACCTCGCCGCCACACTTAGGGCAACGGCAAGTGATGATTGGGTGTTGAGACTGTTGGGTTGTCATAGCAAAAGGGGAAAAAGGGGAAGAAAGGGGATAAGAGTGAGAAGCGAGGTTACCAATTCATTAAAACAGTGTCGTAGAGCGATTTTGAGGTAACGAGTTGCGGATGCTGCTGTTTGTTGTGCAGCTGCACATCTTTATGCACATATTTAAAAAGCTCCATCACCGTGACGCGCTTATCGTCGTTGGCATCGGCCTTTCCGCGCAAACCTTTCAGCACGCCGTTGCTCAACAATCCAGCTCCCACCCACGGACTTTCGCCCGAGGTTTCGTTGGCACGTGAGGAGAGAAACACAATGTAGCGCGGATTGCCTTTGAGCAGATTTTGCCAAGAGGCGGCATCGGCTCCGCCCCAATCTTTGGAATTCATGCCGCTAACGGCCGTGCCCGAATAGCAGGCGTCGATGTAGCACACAATGTCGCGAGCCGCGCATGCATCAAGTTCTTTAAACAAGTCGTTATAGGTGAGCATGTCTTGGGCCGACGAAGCATAGGTGCAAATTAAATTCTCCATGCCGTGGCCGCTATAAGAAAACACGATGTGGTCGTTGGCTGTGGCCACCTGCTTCACCTTGCGAATGGCGGCCACCACATTGCTGCGCGTGGCATTGCGCGAGGTGAGCAACACCACCGTGGCGCCTTTGCTCGAATAGAGCGAGGCAAGGTTTTTGGCGTCTTTGGTAGACTGGGTGAGGTCGTTCACCGTTCCTTCATAATTCGACACACCCGTAATCACGGCATAGGTTTTCTGAGCAAGGGCAGAGGTGGTCAGCACAAAAGCCGACAAAAGGGTTATAAGCAAATTGTTCATCGTTCGTAGTTTTTTTAAATTCTTTGTTTTAGAAAAGAGATTTTCTTTTGTTAGAAGAAAAGAAAGTGTAAATCTTGAAAAAATTAAGCATGCGCCCGACAAGCGCTACACATTTGGTTTTTAAACTCAATTTCTGTAAGCGCCTTTCCACAACAAGGGCAAGTGAGTTTATCGGCATACTTGTGGTTAAACTTTTTAAGCTTGCCGTCTTTACCCAAATACACATTGATAACCGCCTGAAGCACCGTGGTGAAAACAGCCGTAACGGCCAAACCATACACCTTTTGGTGCATAGGCAGACACAGCGTGAGCACCAAGCCCACCATGGCCGAAATGAAGCCGGGAAGGAAGCGCATCATGTTTTTACGCTGAAGGCGGGCGTCAATCTGCAACTTCTCTTGTATGGCACGGTCGTGAATTTCAAGCACATGGCGAAACTCTCGCTGATAGTTCTGAGGGTCGGCCTCGAGAATGTGGTGAGCGTAGAAAGTGTATCCCATACTCGTTTGGTCGGCCAAGACGATGCGAGTGAATTCGGTGATGCGAAGTCGCTTCACCTGCACCAACTCATCGTCTTCGTTAATGATGTAGGTGCCATTTGTCGAGCCTAAGTCCTCAAGCGTCCACAGTCCGTCGTCGGTCACGGTGATTTTAGCGTGCTGCCTACTCACTCGCGAGCCTTTAATCGCAAATTTCTGCGTACCTTCTTTTCCTATAATTACTTCTGTCATAAGTTTCTGCTATTCTTACTCCTTATTCATAATAGTGCTCTCTTTGTTAATAATAGCGCTCTCTTTGTTAATAATAGCGCTGCCACACACCAAGTCTTTATACTTTTTGAGCAAAGCTTTAGGCAGTTTCAGCGTGAGCGCATGCTGCATGCAGTCAGACAACACAAGGTTTTGCTTCAGCACATTGATGTCGTGAAGATAGCGCTGATTAATAATCACACTGCGGCCCAACCGCACAAAGGGGCATACTTGCCCCGCCCCATAAGAAGCCGAAAGCATGCTCTCCACCTTCGAAAGGCCAACAGAAATCATCGTCTTCATTCCGCCAATGTAACACACCTGGGTGTAGTTGCCATCGGCCATGATGTAGGCAATGTTGTCAACAAACAACAGCATCATCTCATCGCGATTGTTGATGCAAATCTTTTTCATAAATTGCGAAACTAAAGGTATGTAAGTAGGTGTTCTTCTCGCCAATAATCATCAGTATGGTCTGATTTCTAGCAAATTAACAATTGCTAGAATAAGGCACGATTTTCTAGCTATTAAGATAAAGCGTGTCAACTCGCGGCAAAACGGCAAACAAACTTGCTCATTTTGCCGAAGCATGGCTCTACTTATCCATAAGTAATGCAAATTTACAATTATTCTTCCAAAAAAAAGGATAGAGAGGCCGAATTTAATAATGCGGAGTAATAAACAATTTTTCTAAAAAACGACATCAGCAAAAAGCAAGCCCTCACGCTCACCGCCCTCGCCACTTCCATTCGTTTATTCCCCACGAAAATCGCTCGGCATGCGCCCCGTGATGCGCTTAAAGAATTTCACGAAATAAGAAGGGTCTTCAAAACCTAATTCGTAGCTTATTTGCTTCACACTCAACGCTGTGTGTTGCAATTGGCGTTTGGCTTCGAGCACAATGCGGTCGTTGATGATGCGCAGGGGTGAACTGTGAGCGCTTTCGTCAACATATTTGGTGAGTGTGCGAGAAGACACGTGCAACAAGTCGGCATACTCTTTCACCGTGTGCACCCGTCGAAAGTTTTGCTCAAGCAATTGGCGAAAGCGCACAAACGTGCGGTTAGCCACACTCTGCACGTAAAGTTTCGGAATGTTGTGCCGCTCCCCACTTCGCTGCACCCTAATTAGGAAAAGCCGCAGCAAATATTGCATATAATCTTTATGAGCAAAGGCCCCAGTGAGCGCATATTCCCGATTCATCTCGTTCACAAGAAGCATAAGCCGCTCCGCCTCATCAGCGCTCACGTTGTAATAAGGCAGCGAGTCGTAGGCATTAAACACGTTATACTTCAAAAAAATGCTTTCGCTCGTCTGCTCATCCACCAAAAAACTAGCGTTGAAAAGAATAATCACCCCCGAACAGTCTTCATTGCCATCGAAGGCATGAATTTGCCCTGGAGCGATGAAGAAGAGAGTGTTGTCGGTGATGGGATAGTCTACAAAATCAATGCGATGACTACCACTTCCCCTACGAGACCAAAGAATCTGATAAAACTCGTGCACATGAGGCGGCATGGAGCCACAACCGTTTTCGTGAAAAAACTTGGGCATGAAGTGCAACTCCAGCTCCAAGCCCGAGTGGCTATTTTCTTCTATTTTGAACGAATCTACTTTTTCTTGGCTCATATTTTTTGTTTGAAAGTGGGTTAGAGAAGGATAATCAATTTCTACTTTATAGGCTCCCCCTTAAAGAAACTAATCACCCCGACAAAGATACAATATTTTCGCGCATCAACGCCAACGCCACAACCATTCATTCCCGAATTTACCATTTTAAGGAACACTTTTACAAGGTTGTCAGAAAAGAAAGTTCTAATTTTGCACCCAATTTAACGGCTGAATGCATTCATTCACGCCAAAGCCTCTCAAACAAACAATTAAATACACAAAAACGAAATACAAAACAACAACATGAAATTTTCTGAAGAAAAGAGCGGCATGCTTTGGGGCATACTGCTCATTGCGCTATTTGCGTGCTTGGCCTTCCTCATCGGAAGTACAAGTTGGGTGAAAGCCCTCTCCTTAAGCCCCATGGTGGTGGGCATTATTTTAGGTATGATTTATGCCAATAGCGTAGGTGCGAAAGCCCCCGCCACGTGGTCGAAGGGCATTAAGTTTTGCTCGAAGCGCGTGTTGCGCACGGGCATTGTGTTTTATGGTTTCAAACTAACGTTTCAAGATGTGATGCAAGTGGGCGGCACGGCCATTGTGCTCGATGCCATCATGGTGTGTGGCACGATAGGGCTAGGCATTCTCTTAGGCCGATGGCTGAAGATTGACCGCAGCATTGCTTTGCTCACCTCTTGCGGCAGCGCCATCTGTGGAGCGGCCGCTGTGTTGGGCGTGGACGGAGCCATTCGGCCCAAGCCTTACAAAACGGCGGTTGCCGTGGCCACGGTGGTGATTTTCGGCACACTCTCTATGTTTCTCTACCCCATTCTTTACCGTGCCGGCATTTTCGATCTCACGCCTAGCCTAGCTGGCCTCTTCACCGGCGCCACCGTTCACGAAGTGGCTCACGTGGTGGGAGCCGCCAATGCCATGGGTGGTGAAGTGAGCAACACGGCCATCATTGTGAAGATGATTCGCGTAATGATGCTCGTGCCCGTGCTGCTTGTCATTGCTTGGAGCGTGGCTAGAAGTCAACGCCTAAAGGCGGCCACAAGCACCCCCTCCGAGGGCGGCGAAAAGACCAGCATCACCATTCCTTGGTTTGCCATTCTCTTTTTGGTGGTTATCGGCTTCAATTCGCTCGGTTTGCTATCGCACGGTGTGGTGGAGGGCATTAACCAACTCGACACCTTCTTACTCACCATGGCCATGGCGGCCTTGGGTGCCGAAACGAGTTTCGATAAATTCAAAAAGGCCGGCTTCAAACCCTTCCTTCTGGCCGCCTTGCTCTACGTCTGGCTTGTGGGCGGAGGCTACTGCTTAGTGAAATTCGTGCTGCCCGCAGTGATGTAAAAAGTCCTCACCTCATAAGAAATTCCACAAGTTTGTATCGTAAGATCAACTTGTGGAATTTTTCTTTTCCCCTCATTGCTTTTCGAAACTACCCTAGGCCAAATGGTAAATTACGTATGCTCGATGGTAGAAAAGCGAAGCGCAAAAACGCCTTTTGCGCCATATTCTCAAATTTACCATTTTCGCGCCAAAAATCACCTTTCAATCCGCAATATCGCTCGCTAACTTTGCACTCGTCAAAACGACAAAGCAAAACGCAATCATTAACCCATAAAAAAAAGAAACAATGGCAAATGCAAAAGCTTATCTTCAAATCACGATGAAGATTAAAGAGAGCGACCGCCCCAATGCGGCAAAAGTTTATTTCGACTATCGTCAACCCTTCCTCGACACCATCGAGGGAGCCGTTAGCAAGGAATTGCTCGTGCGCGACGAGGATGTGCAAGTGCTTCACGGCTTCGACAGCGCAGAACACGCTGCCGCCTATCTTCAGTCAGCACTTTTCACCAACGACGTGGTAACGGGCCTCTCACCCTACTTCCAAGCTGACCCCGAAATCCGCATTTTCACTGTTGCTGGATAATTTAGTTGACAACGCCGCAAATTAAAACAAAAACCTGCATTTCCTCTGCTTTAAACAAGAGGAGATGCAGGCTTTTTCGTTCCATACTCAATAATTCAAATACAACATCATGGGCAAGTGGTCGCTATAACCGCCGTGATAATAATTGCCCAAATACGTGCGAAAAGGACGAATCCCTTCGCCCGAGCGCTCGGTTTCTAAAAGAAAGGAGAAGTCAACGATGCGGCAGTCGGCGGGCGAGGTGTGCAGAGAGGCTTGTTCGTTAGTCTGCAGCAAAGCGCCATTCACCATGAAATGGTCGAGCTGATTCCATTCGCCTTGAAATTTATAAGTGCCCGCAATGCCGTCACGAGC
This sequence comes from Oribacterium sp., assembly GCA_963656725.1. GTDB lineage: Bacteria > Bacteroidota > Bacteroidia > Bacteroidales > Bacteroidaceae > Alloprevotella. Next base: position 9,745 of record CAVKKI010000067.1, read on the forward strand.
CTTTAGGGCGTAGGACAAAAGATAGAGAGAGTCGGCACAAACCTCCGCGTTTTCTTCAAAAGCCGATTTGGAGCGTTTTTCAGCCGGCAACTTCACCGAAAGATGCTCGGAGAATAAGGGTTCGGGATAATAGGCATTAAAATCGCCCGTAATGATTACTTTGGGATGCATACGCTCCCGCATCACACTATCAACGTAAGCACGCAAGCGCCGCCCCCACTCGTTACGAAACGCTTGCGCCAACTTGCCGCCGCGCCTACTGGGAAGGTGACAAACAAACACATCGAGCGTGTCACCCGTAAACACCTCGCCCGCCACATGCAGCACATCGCGAGTGGGGCGCTGTTTAGCAGAAAGCGGAAGCACACGCAGCGAATCGCGCCCAAAGGGACGGAAGCGGTGGGGCTGATAGAGCAGAGCCACATTAACGCCTCGGCGGTCGGGCGAGTGAGAGAGAACATATTCATAGCCCTGTCGCCACAATTTGGTGCGCTGTGTGAGGTGCGTCAGCACGCTATCGTTTTCCACCTCCACCAAAGCCACGAGGTCAACGGGCTGCAAACCGCCCGCACTGGCTATCACCCGGCTCAGTCTTGAGAGTTTGGCCCAATAGCGCGGGCTAGTCCATTGATGACTTCCTTGAGGAGTAAATTCTTCATCGGCCAGGTTTTCGGCATGCAGCGTATCGAAAAGATTTTCCACGTTATACTCCATCACGCTCAGCCTTCGCTGCTGACCCTTCGTTTGAACTGCACCAACAAAGAGAAGGGTAGCCACCAACAGAAGGCTTAATAACGGGAAATGCACTTTCCTCCCCCCGACACACCCTTTGGATGTGAAACGAAGCCATTCTTTCATACCGACCGAGGCGCTACTCATGGTGATAGGGTTCGCCCCGCAAAATGGTCATGGCGCGATAAAACTGCTCCACAAAGAAAAGGCGCACCATTTGATGCGAGAACGTCATTTTGGAAAGCGACACCTTTTCGCGGGCCAGCTGATAAATGTCGGGCGAGAAACCGTAAGGGCCACCCACAATAAACACTAAACGACGCGCCACCTGACTCTGCTTTTTTTCAAGATACGCGGCAAATTCGATGGAACGAAACTCGCGACCTCCTTCATCTAACAACACCACATAGTCGCCCTCGCGGAGTTGTTTTTTGATTAACTCTCCCTCGCGCTCCTTTTGCTGTTCGGCGGTCAGCGCTTTCGTGTTTTTCAGTTCGGGAATTACCTCTAAACTAAACGGCATGTAGTGCGTAGCCCGCTCCACATATTCATCAATTAAAGCCGTGATGCGCTTGTCAACGGTTTTGCCAACCACCAATAATAATACCTTCATAAACGTATATTCTCGTGTAAAAGTGTTCTATTTTTCCTATGTTCAAATTTCTGCCTTTTCTTATTTATTAGAAGGCACAAACGACTCATAGGTGCCGTTGCTGAAAAACACGCGAATCTCTTTAATCTTTCTTCCGTCGTTCTCCATCACAATGCCTCCGAGGGGTGCATTTCCTCCCATGCGAGTCGCGCCACGCATCTTATTATTAGGAACGCTAGTTGCAGAATTTGCATTTTGAGCAACGCTCGTCACCATTTCGTTGGCAAATAAATTTGCTCCCGCTGGAGCTGCAGATTGAGCAAATAGGGGAGTGTCGTTAGTGCCTTGCGCCTCGCTTAAATCGAGCGCCAAACCCGCCTCAGCATTCTCACCCTCTGAGGATTCTGAGGCGCCTTTTCCGGCCAACATGTTGCCTTCACCAAATAAAAGCCAATTAACATTTATTTCGGGAAATGCTTGATGTATGCCCATCACGTGTTTGTTGCTAGGCTGTGAGCGTCCGGTTAAAACGCCCGATAGCGAAGCTGCTGAAATTCCTATGCGTGCCGCAAAATCTTGTTGTGAGAGTTTGGCGTAGTCTTCCATAATGAGGCGAATTCTTTCTACCATGTGTCAGTGTGTGGTTGTGCCCGCTTTTTCAGAGCCAGGCGTTATTGTTTGTGTTGTTTTTAGTGATTAAAATTTCGAAGGGGAGCAAATAACGAGAGAAAAATTGAACAATTTCTTCCCACCCGTTGCTAGGAGCCTTTCGCCCCAGTGCCTAAAAGTTCGATGCTCTGGGCAAGCACTTAGCGAGAGGGGAGATGGTGAACGTTGTGTCTCGTTCCGCCTCTTTGCTCGTAAGGGGGAATAGCGGCTGAAAAGCCACCCCTTCGCGCCTGAGGCTTCCTCAAGGTGGTTCAAGCCCCTCGTTTTTGCGTTTACAAAGGTAAATAGAAGTAAGGACATCACCAACACATTTGCAAATTAAATTGTGATTTACATTTCAGAATTATAAATTCATTAATTTAAATTTAGCAACTACTCTCGACGGGGCTAATTTCACGTTTTTGAATATCACAAAGGTGAATTGGCATTTACATGCTTGTAGTTTTTCTTTGACAAAAACGGCTATTTCACTGATTTCTCCGTGTTTATAGCTTACACTCCGTGTTTTTAAAGGCTTTATATGGCCTTATGCATAAGAAATCACGCATCTTTTAAAGTAAAACTATAGCAAACGGAGTTTTTGAGTGGTTTTCAATGTTTTACATAAGGCTTTTTATTCTGCATAATTATT
>CAVKKI010000068.1:0-6130 GCA_963656725.1 Oribacterium sp.
GCGGGACGCGTCGCCCCCCAAGTGCTTGCGCCAGTGCTAGTGTAACTAGCCTCAAACACCATATCCTCCCACTATTTATTTTTATGTTTAAAAGCATTTTTCTTATTTTGGAGTGATTTGGTTAAAGAAGATTCTTGCTCTTACGTTGCAATAAATAGTTGATTTATCGTCTAATTCTTATCTTCAATCCTTTATTATTATCTACAATTAAATAGGCTCGGAAGGGGGCTAAATAGCTTTTAGCCTTGGCAAGCATAAAGTTTTGAAGTTGTGGATGCAGAAGATAGTAATTCTCGTTTGTGATGTTTAATGTTTCAAAGTTAGGTAAAAGTAAATTTTCCTTGTTTGATGTTTGGGGTTGAATATTGCATGCTTGGCTTCTTAGCTGAAGCGTTCCATTGTTGTCTGGTTTGACGAGATATCCCTTGCTGCTTTCAGTGGCTTTTACTTCTGAAAAGTTAAGTGTTTCACCTTCTATAGATTCACACTCGTATAGTTTCCCTTTTTCTAGAGTGGCCTCGAAGGGAAGGCTGAGAGTTTGCCATTGATCAGTAGCCGTATTTGTTCTTTGATAGGAGATTTGCCCCTCTTTTACTGAAATTGTGCGGTCTGTGTAGAAGGGCTTTTTATCGATGAAGGTGAGTTGTGAGTCTTGCAGCACGTTTTCTTTTTCATTGCAAATCACTACAAAGTGCCAAGAGGTGGGGACTACTGTGGCGTCTTTCTCGTTGATAAAAATGGGAATGTTGCTTTGGGGGTCAGTAAGAGTTCCCAATGATGATTTAGGTAATGATATTGCTGTGAGGTCAAGGCAACTGATAGCATCAAAGTTTAAGTTAGAAAGTGCTGTGGATGTCCATCCACCTGTTAGCTTACACACTCCCTCTTTATTCGTTGTTTTTTGAGGCTCTTCAGCTAAGGTAAGAAAATTCACCATATTGTCAGCATCTTCTGCGTTTCTCTGAATCCAAGAGCCATTGTCGTAGCAAAGGTAGCGTGTGGTGGCTTCGTCGGTGCAGAGGTGTCCGTTGCTAATTTTCCAAGTGTAGGGAGTGTTTCCGAATTGAAGATTATAGTCGAAGTATTTACCCTCCGCATTTTTCAGTTGAAAGGTGTTGCTTCCTAATACTTCTGCAATCATTACTTGCAGATTATCGGTGGGTGCAACTTTTCCGTCGTTAAGCAGCAGATCTTCTTTATTAATGTCTGCTCCATTCGTTGCTTTTAGTTTTCCATCAGCCACGAAACACAGTCTTTGTCCTTGTTGGGGCATGGTGCAGCTTCCTGCATAAGTTGTTTTGGGAAGTGTATAGAGCGAAAGATCAAAGCTACCATCTTTATTATTCGGGTAATAGCATCGAAAGCCTTTCTTTAGCTTATTATCCCTCCCTAAGCAACGTTCCCTATTATTGATGTAAATATGTATCCTCCCATTAGGTAGAATTTCGTATTTCCAGGTTTTGTCTTTTTCGTAATCATCTTCATAGCTTATGTTTGTACTATTCTCTTTACCCACGAAATAAAGAAATTTCTTTTCATATACAGACTTAATATAGAAGGTTGAATCAGTCTTCATTACAAATTCCCAAAGCCCTTTGTTATTCTTTACATTTATTTTATTTGTTCCTGCGGAGTTCATCGATAATGTGGAGAGCCCTCCTTCTTTCTTATTGTCCATTATGCTTGACGATATGAATAGTTCTTTATTTTTAGTGTCGCGTGTAGACATGAAATAATAACCGCTCTTTAGTGTGCCAGTCTGCAATTGTAGTTTGGCTGTGGTGGGGAAAACAATGCTATCTGCATTGTTTTGTGCTCTTGTTGAGATAAGGAGTGAAAGTGAAGCGCAGAGAATGAGAGCGTTGCGCTTATTTATGAGGTATTTGATAACGTTGTGCATAGTTGTTAAAATTAGAGTTGGAGAAAAATTAAATTGACAATCGGGCTTGTAGCGACAAGTCGTTCTTCCACGAGGAGTCAATTAGGTCGAGTCGTGAGGAAATGCTATTCTTATTGAAATAGTGCGTGGAGGAGTAGCGTAGGGAAAGACAAAGCGGTTTGATGACTCGCCAATTTATTAATAACACACCGCGCATGCCGTGGTAGGAGAGGGGAGTGAAACTGCTAGCGCGCCACAATTGCGGTTCGTAAACGTAGATGCGTGTGTCGTAGTTATCGGTGAAGAATATGCCGAATAGAGATTTTAGTTGAAAACGTGTGGAAGGTTTGTAATTAGCTCGGAGTGAGCATCCCCATCCCCAATTTTGACTTCCACTTTGCCGGAAGGCATAGGTGCCATCTAGCTGTGCGCCTAGGTCGTAGTGTGATTGAGTAAAAGTGGTTTGCAAACGCAGTTTGTGTGTGTTGCGATATTCTAGCACGTTATAGTCTGTCCAAGTGTATTGTTTCGTTTTTAGGTGGTATCGTGCTAAAATTTTCCATACGTTATTCCATGTTTTGATGCCTTGAATAGAAATTTCCATTCCATTCGATCCTTTCTGCTTCGCTTGATAGGTGGGTTGGTCGTGACGAAAGAGGTCGACGTAGGCCGTGAGTTCACAATTGCGTTGGGGCAGATAGCGCACGCTCAGAAGGGCTCCTTGCTCGTTTGCCACTCGGCTGCCCTCTTGCAATGCTTTGCCGTAAAGACTGACGAATCGGGGTGAAAAGAAACGAACTTGTAGGTGGAAAGCCAGTTTGCGCGAAACGTTATAGGCCACCAATTGCTCAAAGGCTAAATGCATTTTTGCGTCGCTTGCAGCCTCTCCTTGCACTAGCCATTTGCTCAGGTTAGCATAGTAGGTTAGCGAAAACGCTCCTGCGTTCACGCCCCGAAAATAGTGTTGGTTGTATGTGGCTTCTTGCGGATAAACTGTGTGGTTGAAATGGGCAAAAAGGCTGTTTATGTTTAATCCCCAATACTTTTGATTGAAGGCCACATTCGCCCCTGTGGTAAGGCAACCAAGTGTTCGCTTTGCGTTGATTTCGGAAAGCGTGCGATGTAGCCCGGTAGTGAGTATTGAGGTGGCAGTGTCGGCTGTGGAGTTGAAACGAGCGTCGAGCAAACGATAGGAAACAAAAGCCGATAGTGCCCATGAATGTAGATGCAAACTTGCTGCGGCTCCTCGAAAAAAATCGCTTTCACTTGTGGAGGTGTGAGGCTTATAAGTGGTTTCTCCTCTGCGCACATTTCGTGCTTGCTGGCTCTTCCCGCCATATTGTTGCCTTCCATAGAGAAGGCCTCGGCCGCTTAACACGTGGAAATCGCCCAGGGTTATGCTCCATGGTTTATCTCTTAACTTGATTTGTGCGTAGCCCGACCAATAATCGTAGGGGTAGAAACCTTGCACTGCTACGGGCTCGCCAGCATCTTTTTGTGTGGTTAACCCATAGTAAATTTCCTTTTTATAATTATAGCGATAGCGCACGGTGTGTGCAAGGCTGTTTCCGGTGTAGAAGTTGGTGGTGGTGGGATGTGCGGGTGTGGTGTAGCCCGCTCTTTTGTAGAGTGGAATGTCAACGTGTGATTCTAACTCGTGTTTTCCTTTAATTAATTTTTCTTTCAATGGGGGTGTAGGATAACGATGAGTGAGGGTGGGAATGCCCAAAGAATCGCAGCGCAGAAAAAGGGAAAGATAGCGGCGAGTAAAGTAGTCGATATTTTTAACGAGTTGTAATTCGCCTAGAGCCAAGAAACCCTTCTTTTGGGTGCGATAGCTGAGAATGGAGTCGGCTTGCTCTTCTGTGAGAAAGGGAAATTGTAGAAGTTCGCTGCGTGAAATAGTATTGATTTGTAAGGGATTTTGTGCGGCTTGTTCTAACCATTCTCTTTGTGTGGAGAGTTCGGCGTTGTTTTCTTCATCAGCATCTTCATAGTATTCCTCTACAAAATCGTGCCATGATAGCGTGGGCTTTGTGGGCATTTGCGCACAAAGTTCCCCTGCAAAGAATGGACATAGCATGAGAATATAGAGCAGAAGGCGCTTCATGGATAGAGAAAAGGTTGTTAGAAAAAAGAAGAGGGTAAAGCATTGCTCACCTCTTCTGTGGATGAGGAACAATGTTTTACCCTTTATGCGGGTTGCACTCTCTCTCAGTGTGGATGGTGCAAACTTGTGAATTATCTTCCGCGTTGGTAGTAGATGTCGTAGAAACAGGGGTAGACGTTGGCCGAGGCATTGGCCTGACCTTGTGAGGCGGGCACGATGAGCCGAACGTGGGCGATGGAGTTGCTTGAGGTGACGCGCCCTAAGTTGATGTAGGTGAGTGGCACAAGCCAAGCGGCTGGCACGGCCGACGAGCTATAGCTCTCATACATCACTCCGCTAAGGAAGGTTCCGGTGAAGGTGCCCGAGGTGTTGGTGACAGACATGATGTCGGGCTTCGTTTCGGTGGTGGTGGTGCGGTTGGAGGTTTGTATGCTATCGCCAGCGATGTTAAATTCTGTGTAGCGCATAACGATGCGACTTGTTTCTCCGCTTTTCAGTTTTTCACCGGTGCCTTTCTCTAGAATCTGCATGTAGACTCCCGTGCGTTTGAAATAAACGTATTGGTTTTTCGACACGTCGGTGGTGCTATCATTATTGTTAAAGTCGTTTTCTGAGATGATTTGCATGCTTCCCGGAATGTCGAGGAAATATTCATCGGAGTCGTCACTTTTAACTTGCACACCGCTTTTGATGAACGCATTAATTTGTTTGTTTTCTCGTTTGCGTTTGTCGGCATAGGTTTCGTCATCACTGCACGATTGCAAGGTGCTGCAGAGTGCCAACATGAGCAGTGTGAGTATGTATAGCTTATTTTTCATTCCAAATGATAGGTGATAATTAGAAATCAGTGGCAAAAGTACGAAAAAACTTTTGAGTAGTTAACGCTAGCTTTCGTAAAAGATAATGTGTTACGTGAAATTACGGAAAAAGTATTGCCGGTTTCTTCTTTCCTTCCCCCAAAGAAAGCGTGCCACAAACCTAGGCTTGTAGCACGCTTGTCTATCCAATTAATGTGTTGTTGTAATGAGCAAGTTTGCTCATTTTATGTTTTTATTCGGTCACATCGGGAGTGATGAGTTTGTAACCTTTGCCGTGGATATTGATGATTTCTACGTTTTCATCGGCCTTGAGGTGCTTACGCAGTTTGGTGATGTAAACGTCCATAGAGCGGGCGTTGAAGTAGTTGTCGTCAATCCAAATGGTTTTCAAAGCGAAATCGCGTTGCAGAATTTCGTTGGCGTGAGCGCAGAGAAGGCTGAGCAGTTCGCACTCTTTCGTGGTAAGTTTGGTTTGTTGGTCGCCACGTGAAAGAATTTGCTTTTGAGTGTCGAAGTTGAATGAACCGATTTTGTAGTGAATGCGGTTGCGATTCTTTTTTCCGCGTACGCGACGCAAGATGGCTTCGATGCGGAAGGTGAGTTCTTCCATCGAGAAAGGCTTGGTCAGGTAGTCGTCAGCTCCGATGCGGAAACCTTCGAGAATGTCTTCCTTCAGTGTTTTAGCTGTTAGAAACACGATGGGGGTTTCTTCGTTGATTTGGCGAATGTCGCGAGCAAGGCTGAAGCCGTCTTTCTTGGGCATCATTACGTCGAGCACGCAAAGATCGTATTTGTTTTGGGTGAACGCTCTGAAACCAGCTTCGCCATCGGGGTAGAGTTCGGTGTCGTAGCCTTTGGCTTGTAGGTATTCGCGAAGCAGCATACCGAGGTTTTCATCGTCTTCGCATAGAAGCACCTTCATGTGCTCATCTTGAGTGGGTTGTACTGACATAATCTTATTTTTTTGCTTGTTATTAATTCAATGTGTGTGTAGGGGTTGAAGTTATTTTCTTGTTAAGCCCCCATTAGTGGGAGGGTGATAATAAACTTCGTGCCTTTGCCATATTCGCTTTCTGCGTGTATGGAACCGCCTAGTGCTTTCACTACGTTGTGCACGTAGGCCAGCCCTAAGCCGAAGCCTTTCACATCGTGGCGGTTGCCGGTGTGTACGCGATAGAATTTTTCAAAAATCTTCTTCAGGTCTTCGCGTCGAATGCCGATGCCGTTATCTTGTATGGTGATAACAATTTTTGTGTCGGACAGGTTCTTAGTGGAAACCAATAAGTGAAGGTCGCGGTCTTCTGATTTATATTTTACTGCATT
>CAVKKI010000068.1:6140-9733 GCA_963656725.1 Oribacterium sp.
TCGAGCAGATTGAAGATGACGTTGGTGAAGTGCATTTCGTCAACAAAGACGATGCCGTCTTCCGCATCGAGGTGTGCTTCGATTTGTCCGCCAGAGGCTTCCACCTTTAGTCGGAAGGTGTTTACCGTGTCGTAAATCAGCAAGTTTGCATCCAGTTCTTTTCTTTTGAAGGTGGCTGCTTTTCGGTCGAACATCGACATCTGTAACACTTTCTCCACTTGGAAACGCAGACGTTTGGTTTCGTCAACAATCACTCCCGATATGTGTTTAAACATCGTTTCGCTTTTGGCCACCGTAGGGTCGCTTAACATTTGCGCGGCCAATGAGATGGAGGAAATGGGCGTTTTAAACTCGTGCGTCATGTTGTTGATGAAGTCGTTTTTGATTTCCGTTAGTCGTTTCTGTCGGAAGATGGTCCAAATGGTGAAGATGAACACAATGAGCAGAAGCAGTGTGAAGAAAATGGCGGGAATCATAAACTTTACGCTCGAGAAGAGGAAACTCTTCATCTCGGGGAAGTGGATGTAGAGAATGCCTTTTTGCGCCGAAGGGTCGTTGGGGTAGAGCACCTGCTTATAGCTATACTTACTTCCCTCAGCCGAATAGTCGGAGCAGCGGAACACTTCGCGCCCATCGCTTGTGGTGACGTAGAAATGATAGTTCAGGTTGATGCCATTGCTTCGCAATTCTGAGCGTAAGTCGCTATCGAGTGTGCTAAGGTCGATTCGCTCGGATAGTGGGCGGTTGCTGGCTTTGTAGAGAATGGAAAGAACCACCTCATTGAGCAAAGCCCGTTGATAGATGTAGCGCTGACGGATGGAGTCGCGTGTGCTTTCGTCGATGGAACTTTTGTTGAGATTGTCTAGAAATAATCCCTTGGGCACGTTGGCTGGGATGTTGGTGTGCATTTTTGCGCCAAAGCTTTCGTTTGTGGTTGGCGTTTGCGTGTTGAGTGTGGAGTCTGTTTTTCCGGCCTTTTCGGCTTTCTTGCTAAACTGCATTTCCAATCCGCGCTCCGTTTCGCCCAACTCTAGATTGCGTGCTGTTTGATAGAGGCTTCGAGTGACAGATTCATCAAACTGCTCCTTGCGCATATTGATGACCTCCTCAAAGTATTTTGTCTGGAGAAATAGCAAGGTGAGAAATAAAAATCCCATCACGCTGGCTATTGCCCATATGGTTGATTTTTTCATGTGGCAAAAGTAACAACATTGTTAAAGCGCTTCCAACGAATTCGGTAATTATAACGGACTTTCTAATAAAATTAACTATCATTTTTGTTGTTACTTATTGTTTTCGCAAGTAACGGTGTGTTGCTCAATAGCTATTCCAAGCGTATCCATCCCCCCACTTGATAAGGGATGCCTGCCTTTTGGCAATCGTTTATCCAACGCTCACGGTAGAAGGTGGATAGGGTGGGAGAAAGCACAATGCGTTGGGGGCAGAACAATGGGGCCACTTCTGCCAAACATTGTTTGCATCCTTTCGAAACAATCAGCAGATTGAGAGAAATGGGTTGGGCGTTTGTAGGCACAACTAAGCGGTGGTGCAGATGAAAGATGCGTTGGTGGCAGAAGATAAAAAAGTCGCCCGAGCGCATCAGTTCTTGGTGCCGCTCTTGTTCGCTCTTCAGGTAGATGGGCGTGCTTACTTTGTGTGGCTCAAAAAATCGTTGCTCCACATAGCTCATGCGTTGATGGGTTGAGTCGGGGGTAGTGGAGGAGTATAAATAAGAAATTTGCGAAGAAACCACAAAGTGGATGACCTCGGTTTGCGGAATGCGATAAAAGTAGATGCTGGGCGATAGTTTTCGTTGGTGGTTATTGTAGGCTTCGGCCACAATGCTTAGGGCGAGAAGAGCGAAGGTGACGTAAACAATGCGCAGTCGCCTTTTGCGTCGCCGCAGGTGGTAAAAGGCGTATACAAGTAGGGGCAGAAGCAGAATGAGCGCAAGGGTGATGATTGTGGGGTAGGGTTGCCAAACAGCACCTGGCCAATGGCTGATGAAGGATAACCCTGCAGTGAGTGTGGAAATCACCCATTTCATAGCTATGCTGATAGCCCAACGAAGCATTGGAATGGGCAGAAGAAAGAAAAATAAAGCTCCGTTAAGAAGAGCGTAAGCGGCTGGGATAACCAAGAAATTGGCTATCCATGCATAGGGGGCAAAAGTGTGAAAGTAGTAGATAACGAGTGGAGCCGTTCCCCATTGTGCGCTGATTGAAACGCTCACAAAGGGCAACAAGCGGTTGCGAAATAGGTGGTAGGCATGTTGCTGCACCCACGCTTTTAACAGCGGACGCTTATAGACTTTCCAATATTGCCAACGAGACACCCCTGCCGGACGCGGCACTTTGTAGGTGGAAATGTATTTTGAGTCGCGCCACACGGGAAGCGGAAAGCGTTGCCACACATACTGGTTAACAATGAGAATAGAGAATACGGCTGTAAAAGAAAGTTGAAAGCCTACGTCGAAAATCGATAGCGGGTCGCACACCAATAAGATAAGGGCGGCTGCAAACAAATTGTTGAGCGTTGTGCGTTGGTTGTGATTAAACAACACACCCAGATGCATCAAGGTTAGCATCACTGCCGAACGCAGCAATGAAAGCGGTGCACCTGCCAAAAAAACAAAGCCCCATAAGGCGGCCACAATCAGCAGATTCATTAGATGGAGCGTTCGCCTTCGCATGAAGTTTCTGTGGAGCAACAACATCTGCAGCAAGGAGAAGATAATGCCTAGATGCAATCCCGATAAGGCCAACACGTGGCTCGTGCCTGTGTCGGAAAACAGTTGTTTGGTTTCGCTCTATAATCGCGATTTGTCGCCTAGTGTAAGAGCTGAGAGTATGGCTAAATCTTCATCCTCAAAAAAGGTTCCATACTGCTTCAATAGCTGTTCTCTCCAACGTAGCAGTTGGGCGCGCCATTCTATATCATTCGTTTCAATCTCTTTCCAATGAGGTGTGTAGGCCGAACCGCTTATGCCATGAAGTTGTAAATAGCGTTGATAATTGAAGTCACCGGGAACACTCTCTTCCCACTTCTCGTTGATTTGTGCTGAAAATGCAATGTCGTTGCCCACTTTCGGAGTGTTTTTCCCGATTAAGCGAACTCGCACGTGGCGCTTGTCCCAAACTTTGTGTGGGGCTTTGAGTTTCACATCAATCATGGCGCCGCCCTCCTTATATTGTTTGGTCACTTGCTTGATGTTGCCTAGAAATGTTTGCTGGTGTTGCGGCCATTCCACCTTGGTCTGTTCGTAGGCCATTTGTGTGCGAGTGGCTCCAAGCAATACTATGGCCAATAGGCCCGCAGCGATTATGCCCCAGCGCCTTTGTGCGTTTTTAAACGAGATGAATAGAAATGCCACACATAATAGCGTGGAAATAGTGGCTGCCCCCATCCAATATTCCCATGCTATGAAATCTTTAGTGCTCCATGCCAAAATTAATCCAACAACAAACAAGCCCAAGATGCGAAACAAGGGCATGTTGACTAATGGATTTGGGGGGAGTGGATTAGTTCCTAAATGCTTGAATGGCATAAGGTGTGGTGGCTTATGTAAATATAAGGAGAAAATCGTTGTAAAT
>CAVKKI010000068.1:9743-12323 GCA_963656725.1 Oribacterium sp.
ACACTACGAACAATGTATACCTTTATTGATTTGTAGCCTCAGTTTACCACTCCTCAATTTTCCACAAATCATTGCCTTTGTAGATGATAGCCACCTTGTGCAAAGGTTTGCCGTTCATTAGTTGCGGCAGCTTTGGGTCTTGGGCATATTGAGCGAGTTGTGCTTTAGCTTCTTCTAATGCATTGTTTCCGTCGGCCTCGGTGTCGGTGGCTTTAAGATATTTCAATTCCAAAAGATAAGCATGAGCCACTTCGGGGAAACGGGTGTTATCGGGAATCATCGTAAGGTCGCAATAACCACCGTTTAGTTCCATCTCTTGTATGATGTAGTAGTAGCCACTGTGGTTGAGGTAGGCCGCAATGAACCCTTGCAAGTTGCGTTCCGCCTGTAGGCTAGAGTGAATGCTGGTGCAGTGCTTGTAGCCCTCGATGATGTACTCAATAGCGGGCTGTATATGGCCATCTAAAGCCATCACATCGTATTGGTCGGCCAAGTGGTTGCTGTCAATTTGCGTGTCTTTGTCGTATTCTTCTAGCACGTAGCCGTAGTATTGTCGGCGCACGTTCTCATTGGGGATGCCTAGTTTTACCCGTCGGCCCCGTCGGCCAATAATGGTGAGCATGCCGTAATAGTAGAGCAAGCTAGGGAAAAGTTCGGGGTCGACCAATGCTTCGGCAGGGAAACTCTCTTTGAGTTCGGCCCAAATGTATCCATCGTTAACAATTTGCTTTAATACACCGCGACGGTTGCCTTTTAGCTTGTCGAGGAAGATGATTTTCTTCATCTTGGCGTAGTCCGTCATTGTGTTGGGGTCAATCATTTCGTCGGGCGCTTTGTTGAAACGAATGAAATGACGAAGGTAATAAATCACCATGTCAGTGTTAAACATCTTCGGGTCTACGTCAAGGCAATCTTTCGCAAAGCAATAATTATCGTACCAGGGCTTCATGTCAGCAATCAGTTGCTCTGTGGGGGCTTTAATTAGTCCGAGGTTGCGATAGTAGTCAATCATCTCTCGCACCTCTACCTCGCTGAAACCGAGCATCAGGTTAAACATCGGGTCCATAGAGATGTTTGTACCGATGTTGTAGCCGCTGTTAAGGTCGTTCACGGTGACAGGACTTACTCCCATCATCAAAATGCGTTGAAACATTCCCTTAAACAACTTAAAGAAATCGCGATAGAAACCCTGAGCATGCGTCAGAGCATGATACACAGCCTCGCCCTCCTCACTCAGCACGTTGTTGGTGAAATTGTCGTATTCATCAATGATGAGGTAGAGTTGTATGCCGTTGGTCTTTGCATAATTATTAAGGGCATTCAACTTATAGGTTGCACTGTTGAATGAGAGGTATTGGGCTTTATCGAAGGTGTTGTCGTAGTGATTTGCGTATCTTTGTATGAAGTCGTTAAGAACCCCATTACAATAGTTGTTGAAATTCTCCTCCAAGCTCCCTAGTCCAGAAGCGGCTCGAGAAAAATCAAAATACAGAATCTGATATTTCCCTTGCAGTTTAGTGGGGTTCTTTTCAATCCAAGTGTCTTTAAAGGTTTCATGAAAAGAGTCTTTCTTTCCAATGTCGTAGTAAGCTTGAAGCATGGTTAAGAAAACGCTCTTTCCAAAACGGCGTGGACGAATGAGATAGAGAAAGTTTCCTGCTTCCTCCATCTTTGGGATATACATGGTTTTGTCAGCCCAATAGCAGTTTTGTTGTCTAATCCACGTAAAGTCGGGTATGCCGTAAGGTAGTGCCTTATAATCCATAGTTTTCTTGATTTTGTTCCAAAGATACGGAAATATTATGGATGTAAGCGAATGCAAAAGCGTAAAACTCCTATTATTGTTGTCAATATATAGAAATCATCCCCTTCAGTAACGTTGAAGAGGATGATTTATTACGCTTTTTAATTTTCGCTATTTAGAAAATACACGGGCGAGTTGTTTGCCCCTTCTTTCCTTAATAAGCCTGTTTCGGTGAAGTGTTTTAGCCATTTCTGTGCGATGGCACGGCGCAGCCCAAAGAGCGACTCCATTTTGCTGCGGTTGAGGTAACTGTGAGTGGACAAGTAGTTTTTTATCTTTCGAATTATTTCCTCCTCACTATGTTCTTTCGATTGGGTAGAAAACTTGGCGCGTTCAAAATGCACATTGGCGCTCACCTCTTGCAGCACGTCGGCTTCGGGAAGAAATTTGATGTTGCGCACACTGATTTGGTTGCCCCTCACTTTCTCGGTGGGTTGCTCCTCGGTTGCGTTCAGTGCCACCGAAAGCGAAAAGTAACCGATGCCAGGCAGATGGAAACGATTGCCCTGCGAGAGTTCTTGAACTAGTTGACAGCTCAGGGCCGAAAGCGTAGCTTCCACATCGCCCTTCGTTAGCGAACTGGAGGTCTGTATTCTTTCTCCAAGTTGTTCAGCGGTGATGGGCTCGTGAGGATAAATTCGTGCATAGCGGCGTTCTTCGCCAGTGCCTTGCACGTTCTTGATGCTTTGAATTTCGTACTTAATGTTCATGGTAATTAATTATTAATTAATGGTTAGCATTTAAGGGGTGAATAGATTAAAAGGTATAGCTTATAG
>CAVKKI010000069.1:0-12179 GCA_963656725.1 Oribacterium sp.
TCGAAAAGACTGCGCATGTGGCGCACCGATTCCATATAACACTCGTAGGTTCTTCGATCCTTGTCGGGCAAGGAATCTATGCGAAGCTGGTCACGGGCTTCGGTTAAACCAGCCGTTTGGGTGTCGTCGTCAATTTTGCCTGTTTTCAAGAATTCTATCCATTCATCGAGCGGAGTGGTGGCAATTTTATCAAAATCGTTCACACGAAGAATGTAATACTCGGGGAATAATTCACCTGCGTCCTTACGCAAGTCTACATTTTTTTCTTTTATGCCTAGATAATTCTCACTTTGTTTGGAAGAAAGTTTTAGCAAGTCGTGAGGCTCGTGTAGCCCCCTAAATTCCGTTTTGCCATGATACACGTAGTCTTTTCCCTGCCCTAGTTCAAAGTAAACGATATTGATGGAATAAATCTTTCGCACTCTGTCGTAAGAGTCGCCTTTATCGATGTATTCGGTAATGGCTTTCGACACACCATAAAGCATGCGATGAAAATAGGTGATTTCGTGATTGTTTTGTATCTCTACGATAATCAACTCACCTTCTTCATTCTCGGCCAACATGTCCACTCGATTATACTTGTCGAGCATATCTTCTTGATTGCTTTCGCTTTCGAGGAATTTCTTAATCGTCATTTTCTTGCCCAACAAAGAGTAGAGCAATCCCTCCAACACGGCATGGTTAGCTTTGTTGCGGAGCAGGCGTTTCATAGCCCAGTCAAAGCGAATGTATTTGTCGTAATATCGTTCCATAGCTTATTATATATAGGTGTAGAGTTATTGTTTAGCGTCGACAAATATAGGAATAATTATTGAAAGACTTCGCCATCTAAAAAAAATGTTGCAACTTTGCACCGCAAAACGTAACCTCGTGACACGTTTTGCAGGGGTGCTACCGCACTTGCGGATGCTGAGAACATACCCTAAAGAGCTGAACCGGATAATGCCGGCGTAGCGAAGAAAGAGCGTATTCTTAACATGTCAACTCTCTTGTACCGATTTCATAACAGCGAACACTGCGTATGAATGCGGCAAGAAAGTGTGTGCAACCCCACAACCAACCATTCAATAACCGTTTATTTCATTCTTATCGTGATGAAGAAAAAAACTGTGCTGATGTTGGCTGTGCTCACAGCTGGCGCATTACATGCTAATGCAGCAGAAACTCATGCTGCTCGTAAAACTAACACCGTGGCCGACTCGCTCAAAAGCGTAGGACTGCAAGAGGCTCAAGTGGTGTCGACCCGTGCTGGGAAACACACACCGGTGGCCTATCAAAACCTGAGCAAGAAAGACTTGGCAGGGGTGAATTTCGGCAAAGACGTGCCCTACCTTTTAATGTTTACCCCCTCAGTCACCACCACCTCCGACGCTGGAGCAGGCATTGGCTACACCAGCATTCGCGTGCGCGGCACCGACGCCACTCGCATCAACGTAACCGCCAATGGAGTGCCTATTAACGACAGCGAGAGCAACAGCGTGTATTGGACCAATATGGGCGATTTCGCCTCGAACGTAGAGAATATGCAAATTCAACGCGGCGTGGGCACCTCTACTAATGGTTCGGGAGCATTTGGCGCTACCATCAACATGCAAACCGACAAAATCGTAGAAAAACCCTATGCAGGCATCGACCTTTCGGCAGGCAGCTACGCTTCGCATAAAGAAACGGTGCGCTTCGGCACGGGCCTCATCAAAGGGCATTGGGGCTTTCAAGGCCGACTTTCTAACATTGGCAGCGACGGCTACATTGACCGTGCCTCCACTCGCCTCAACTCCTACTTTTTGCAAGGTGGCTACTTTGGCGAAAGCACCGTGGTGAAATTTCTCACCTTCAACGGACAGGAGAAGACCTATCACGCTTGGAACTATCCCTCAATTCAAGAGATGGACGAAAACAACGGTCGACGCTATAACTCGTGCGGCTACATGGGCAAGGACGAAAACGGCAACTCCCTATTCTACGATAATCAAACCGACTTCTACCACCAACAACACTATCAACTGCTGCTGACGCAGAACATCAATCCGCGCCTCAACTTCAATGCTACCTTGCACTACACCAAGGGCTATGGATATTATGAGGAATATAAGCGCAAACGCGACCTCGTGGAGTATGGACTGGCTACGGCCGACGTCAGCACGAGCGACTTGATTCGCCGCAAAGTAATGGACAACGACTTTTATGGCGCTATTGCCTCGCTCAACTACGACAACAAGCAAAACCTTCGCGCCACCGTGGGCGGCGGATGGAACCGCTACGAGGGCGATCACTATGGCCGCGTGCTCTGGACTAAATCCGCCGTGATGTCTACGCCCGACCACGAATATTATTTCAATAAGGGCGAGAAGAACGATGGTAACATCTACGGAAAAGTGAGCTACGACTTCTTTAAGGGACTAAGTTTCTACGTTGACCTGCAATATCGCCACGTGCTCTATAAAATGCACGGCCCCACCGATAGCTACACTTATAACCAGGACGGCACAGCCACGCAAGATGTGTTTAACCTAAAGCAAACATTCGATTTCTTCAACCCGAAGGCTGGCTTCGTTTATCAAATCAATCCTCATCACCAAGTGTATGTGTCGTATGCCATGACTCACAAAGAGCCCACGCGCAACGACTACGAAGACAACATCAACACCACACTCAAGGCAGAACGCCTGAACGATTGGGAGTTGGGCTACAAATATGAAAGCGAGCATTTCTCGGCTGGCGTCAACTTCTACTACATGACCTATCGCGACCAGTTTGTGCTGACGGGCGAAATCAACCAAATTGGTGAATTCATTGCCCGCAACGCCGGCAAGAGCTATCGCCGCGGTGTGGAACTGCAAGCCGCTTGGAGTCCGGTGAAATGGTTCCGTTGGGACGCCAACGCCACTTGGAGCCACAACCGCGCCAAAGATTGGAACGTGACGCTCGACGACGGCGAGGTGGTATCGCTGGGCGACACTCCGCTCTCCTTCTCACCCGATTTCATTTTCAACAACATCTTCACCTTCGACTACGCAGGTTTCAAAGCATCCATCACCAGTCAATACGTGGGTAAACAACGACTCACTAACACGGGCTTCGACTACTACGTTAGCGAAGAAGATAACAACACGGAGAAGAACGTGAGCATGGTGTTGAAACGCCACTTCATCACCAACCTCGACCTCAGCTACACCTTCCGTTTGAAAGGCTTCAAGAGCATCACAGCCGGTTGCACCGTCTACAATCTGTTCAGCGCCAAATATTTCAACAACGGATGGTCTGCGCCTAGCTACAAGCGCAACGCCGAGGGCAAAGTGATTGCTTTCACAAAATCAGACCGCTACGAAACGGGCTACGCCGCTAGCGCACCTATCAACGTGATGGGCCACCTTAGCTTTAACTTCTAAAATCCTTACAACCTGTTAACCATAGGGATGGGTGCGATGCCCTTTCATCAGAAATAGGCATTGCCCCACCCTTTCTTATTAGGTTACTCCCTCTCCATGCAATATCTCGACATCATCACCACCATTCTAGGACTCATCTACATTATCCTTGAATATCGCGCTAGCATTTGGCTATGGCTCGTGGGCATTGTGATGCCCGCCATGGACATTGCCCTTTATTGGAGCCACGGCCTCTATGGCGACGCAGCAATGGCCGTGTACTACACACTGGCAGCCCTCTATGGCTTTGCCGTTTGGCGCTTTGCCAAACGTCCCGCCACCGCTGAAGCCACAGACCACACGGCTCATTCCTCGGAATTGCCCATCACCTCCATGCCGCGCCGGCTTTATCTGCCCACCACACTCTTCTTCTTTGCTGCTTGGGCACTCACCTGGTATGTGCTGCGCAGCTACACCAACTCCACCGTGCCCATGCTCGATGGGTTTACCAATGCATTGAGTTTCGTGGGATTATGGGCCTTAGCACGCAAATACATCGAACAATGGTTCTTTTGGATTGTGGTCGACGTGGTGTCGTGCTACCTCTACGTGGGCAAGGGCATTCCCTTTAAAGCTGGACTCTACGGATTATATGTGGTGATAGCCGTGGCGGGCTACATAAAATGGCGAGAACAAAGCATATCTCAAAAAAAAGTAGTAAATTTGCCGTCAAAATCATAACACAACAAAAAATAAACATTTACTCCAATGATTAAATCACAAGACATCAAGAAGGGTACTTGCATCCGTCTTGACGGCAAACTCTACTTCTGCATCGACTTTCTCCACGTAAAACCTGGTAAGGGCAACACCATTATGCGCACCACTTTGAAAGACGTTGTGTCGGGTCGCGTATTGGAGCGTCGCTTCAACATTGGCGAAGCTCTCGAGGACGTTCGCGTAGAGCGTCGCCCCTATCAATACTCTTACGCTGAGGGCGATCAATATCACTTCCTCAACCAAGAGACTTGGGACGATGTAATCATCGAGAAAGACCTCATCACAGGTGTAGACTACATGAAGGAAGGCGACGTTTGCGAAGTAGTAAGCGACGCTTCGAGCGAGACCATCCTCTTCGCCGAAATGCCTGTGAAGACTCAGCTCAAAATCACCTACACTGAGCCCGGCCTTAAGGGTGACACCGCCACCAACGCCACCAAGCCCGCAACACTTGAAACAGGTGTTGAAATCCGCGTGCCCCTCTTCATCAACGAAGGCGAAGTGATTGAAGTAGACACTCGCGACGGCTCATACTTGAACCGCGTAAAGGCATAAACCAGCCCATTGTGAGCGCTCAATGCGCTAACACAAGGTAAGTTTGCAATAGAATAGGAGATAAATACTTAGCATTAGGTGTTTATCTCCTATTTTTCTATTTAACAACCGCATTTCTTAACGGCGTTCGTTACGGTTTTTTAGGCAAGAAACGAAGTGGTTACAAATATTTATCGTAAATTCGCATCACCTCATGGCACAACAACGCCACACACAACCACTCACGCAATAACAAAAAAGAATGAAGCTATCCATCATCATCCCCGTCTACCGCACCGAGCACACCCTGACTCGATGCGTGGAGAGCGTGCTGGCTCAAGATTTTTCCGACTGGGAAATGTGGCTTGTGGATGATGGAAGCGACGATGATGCCCCCACCTTGTGTGATGAGCTAGCCCAACGGGAAGAGCGCATTCACGTCATTCATCAAGCAAATGCCGGACTGGGCCCAGCACGCAATGCGGCACTCGAAAAAGCGCAAGGGGAATATGTGCTCTTCATTGACTCTGACGACTATATCGAAGCACACACGCTGCGGCCACTCGTAGAAATGATGAACCATGCTGTGTCCGAGGTGGCCTTTGTGGAGTTCCCCGTCTATCAGTGGTATGGCAACGCACAAAAGCAAAAGAAACTGCTTGTGGGCAATCATCGCTACGAAGGACGATGGGATTGGTGGTTTAACGCACAGGGCTATGCTCATTGCTATGCTTGGAACAAACTGTTTCGGCGCAGCGCCATCGCACAAACAAGATTTCGAAACAAGAAGTTTGAGGATGCTTTCTTTCTAAGCGATTTATTGAAGAAACCGCTCGTTAGCCTCAGCACCGACCAAGGGTTCTACTACTATTGCTACAATCCACAAGGCATTACCGAGCGGGCACGACGCTCACTCTGCGATTTGCTCGAAGCCCACGCTCAGGCGCTGGAGGCATTGCATTGGAAGTGTCCCGAAGGCATTGCGAAAAGAGTTTTCAATGACTACTGTGCACAGGTGTTGAACGTGCAAATCGATGTGTTTCGTTTCTGCAAAGGAAAGGTTTTGTTGCGCCGTTTGTCCGCTCATCACACCCCAAAGCTCATGGCGCAACGTGTGTTGGGCATAAGCCTTTTCTGCCGTATATATAATCTCTTTCGCCGCCTATGCAAATCCTCCCTCTCGTAACATTCATCGTGCCCGTCTACCACATTCCCGACGCAATGCTTTGCGAATGTTTGCAAAGCCTTTTCCGTGTGGAGTTAAAGCCCGAAGAGCGCGAAATCATTGTGGTGGACGATGGCAATGAGTACGACATCACCCGTTCGTGGACCGAGGAGTGGCGGCGTTGCATTCGCTGCATTCATCAACCCAACCAAGGGCTTTCGGTGGCGCGCAACGAGGCACTGAAATTGGCTCGTGGACGATATATTCAGTTTATTGATAGCGACGACTATCTCCTTCCCTCCCTCTACACGCAGCTTCTGCACTTTGCCGTGGAACACGATGCCGACCTCTTGTCATTCCATTTTTTTTCTAGCCCTCAACAGCAGCAGAAAGTTTCTTTACCCCAAGGAATGCTTGGCCCACTCACTGGCGCAGAGTTTATGGAGCATCACAATCTTCGTCCTGCGGCATGGGCCTATTTATTTAAGCAATCGTTGCTAGGCAAACTGCAATTCACACCGCAACTGCTACACGAAGACGAAGAGTTCACACCGCAGCTATTTCTAAAAGCACAGCGCACGTTTCACACCACGGCCACGCCTTATTATTATAGAAGGCGAAGCGGATCAATCACCCACGATGCGGCCTCTGATTACGTCACGAAGCACGCGCTCTGTGTGGAGCAAATCATCACGAAACTACACTCCCTGCCCGTGCCCCCCCAACAGCAAGCTGCGCTTAATCGCAGAGTGGCACAACTCACCCTCGACTACATCTACAACCTCATGCGCCACACGCACAATTTCAAAATAGTCAATCAAGCCTTGCAACGGCTGCACGAGCAGAGCGTTTATCCCACCGAGCGCCGTTTCTATAATGCCAAATATGCAGTGTTTCGCAGTTTGGTGCAGTTTGCCCCTACCCGTTATTTGTTAACCCAACTTCTACGATAATGAAGATTTTGCTGATAGGCGAATATAGCAACGTGCATTGGACCTTAGCCGAAGGTCTGCGCCAACGTGGCCACGTGGTGACCGTATTGTCGAATGGCGACTTTTGGAAGAACTATCCGCGCGACCTTTCGCTCGTTCGTCAAGAGGGACGATGGGGCGGAGTGAAATACGTGGTGCAGTTTCTTCGCCTGCTTCCACGGCTTCGTGGCTACGACATAGTGCAGCTCATTAACCCCATGTTTCTCGAACTAAAGGCCGAGCGTCTGCGCCCCATCTACCGCTACCTTCGCCGTCATAACCGGCGCATGGTGCTGGGTGCCTATGGTATGGATTATTATTGGGTCAGCACCTGCAACGCTCTTCCACCTGTCTTTAAATATAGCGATTTCAACCTCGGTCACGCCCTCCGTCAAAACGCTGATGCGCAGAAAGAGCGAGCCGATTGGCTCAACACGCCCAAAGCGCAGTTAAACCAATTCATTGCTCACGATTGCGACGCCATTGTGCCTGGACTCTACGAATATTGGCGCTGCTATGAGCCACTCTTTTCCAACAAAACGCAATTCATTCCCTACCCCATCAACACCGACGTTCCGCGTCCTCAAGCCAAGCTCTACGAAAAGGGCGAACCGCTGCGCATCTTCATTGGCATCAGTCGGTCGCGCAGCGAATATAAAGGCACCGACCTCATGCTGCAAGCGGCTCAAGCCTTAGAGCGAGCCTATCCCGAACGAGTAAAATTGCTAGTGGCAGAAGGCATTCCCTTCAACGACTATTGTCGCCTTATGCAAAGCGGCCACGTCATTCTCGACCAACTTTATAGCTACACCCCCGCCATGAATGCGCTGCAAGCCATGAGTCAGCGATTGGTGTGTGTGGGCGGTGGCGAACCTGAGAATTATGAACTGATTAACGAACACAAATTGCGCCCCATCATCAACGTAGAGCCTACGCAAGAGAGCGTTTACCAAGCCTTGGAGCAACTTGTGCTTCACCCCGATCGCATTGCCACGTTGCAAGAAGAAAGCGCTGAATACATCGAAAAGCATCATCATTACGTGAAAGTGACCGAGCGCTACGAGCATCTTTACCAACAACTGTTGCTACATTAAGCAAGAAATGCTAACTTTGCTTTAAATAAATATCTAAATATTCCTCCCTATGGAAGCTAACGAACAAACCTTGCAACAAATAGAGCGCGCTCTGCGCAAAGCCGCCTCCAAGTTCGACCCCACGGCCGAATGTCCGCCCCTCACCGACCTCTTGCTTCAAGTAATTCAAGAAAGCGGCGAGTTGCGCATTTATGACGACGACGACAACGAACTCACTCGCTGCGTGGTGGAAGAATGGATTGACAATCACGATGAGCAATTCTATTCCCACATTCAGCCCATCCTCACTGGCGTTATTGCCAACCTGAAAGACGTTACAGAGAGTGTGCCCGTGCTTAAGCCCTATTCCTACGTGTTGATTGGCGAGGACCACGAAACCATTGCCGACCTCTACCTTGTGGACGACAACACCCTCGTGCTCGATGAAGAACTCATGAAAGGCCTTGGCGATGACCTCGACCAATTTTGGGAAGAACTTGAAAAGAAAGGCGATAACTAACCTCTTCCGCACTTATACGTAACACAACCTATCTACCCTCTATCTTCACCTATGAATTTATTAAAAAAACTGAGTTTAGCCACGTTTTCACTTTGCAGCGCCTTGCTTTGTGCGCAAACGCCTAAAGCGTCGCTATCGCTCATTCCCTTGCCCGCCCACCTCACTCAGAGCGATGGCCAATTCCAATTCAGCACACTCACCCGCACCTCGGCCGATGCCTATGCCGGCGATAGCATCAGCACGTTGCTCACTCAGTTTGAACAGAAAATGCAACGCTGCACTGGCACCGAATTTAAACGCGTAAAGAAGGGTGGTGCTCTGCAACTCAAACTCAACACCACGCTCGCCCCCGAAGCCTACAAACTGCAAGTGCAACCCTCACAAGTGACCATTGAGGCCGCTCGCCCCGCGGGTTTCTTCTATGCCTTACAAACACTGCAGCAACTGCTGCCCTCGCGCAGTGTGCTGGCCGGAGTGAAGAACGACAGCGTTGCTGCATGGACACTGCCCGTGGTCGACATTGAGGACGAGCCCCGCTTTGGTTGGCGCGGCTTCATGCTCGACGAAGGCCGCCATTTCTACGGCACGAAGGAGATTAAAAAGATTATCGACCTCATGGCCGCCTACAAGATGAACCGCTTTCATTGGCACCTCACCGAAGACCAAGGTTGGCGCATTGAGATAAAGAAATATCCCCGTCTCACCCAAGTAGGTGCTTGGCGCAACAGCAAGGTGTTGGCCTGGGGCGAAACGAAGCCCGACGGTGAACGCTATGGGGGCTACTACACGCAAAGCGAAGTGAAAGAAATTGTGAACTATGCCCGCGACCGTTTCATTGAAATTGTGCCCGAAGTGGACATTCCCGGCCATTCGCAAGCTGCCGTAGCTTCCTATCCTGAGTTCTTGGCTTGCGACCCCGAGCAACCTCACGACGTGTGGCTCTATCAAGGCGTGTCGCCCGATGTGATTAACGTGTCGAACCCTCAGGCCGTGCAGTTTGCTAAGGATGTAGTGGACGAGCTGACCGCCATTTTCCCCTTCGGCTACCTTCACCTTGGTGGCGACGAATGCCCCGTGCAAAAGTGGCAAGCCAACAAGCAATGCCAAGAGCAGCTCAAGCAGTTAGGCTCAAGCAACTACCGCGATTTGCAAATCAACTTCTACCGCCAAATTAAGCAACACATTGCGCAAAAGCCCCAAGCCGAGCAACGCCAACTCATTTTCTGGAACGAGGTGCTTCACGGCAACACTGCCTCTTTGGGCAACGACATCACCATCATGGCTTGGGTGGGAGCCGACGCCGCCGCAAAGGATGCCGCCCAGCGTGGTTTTAACACCATTCTATCGCCTCAAATCCCCTACTACATCAATCGCCGACAGAGCAAAGACACCTGGGAACCTCGTTCGCAAGGATGGGGTAACGAAACGGTTGAAGCGGTGTATAACTACGTGCCTTTGAAGGACGTGAACGCCTCGCTGCAATCACACTACCTCGGTGTGCAAGCTAACTTTTGGACGGAATGGGTGGAGCGTCCCGAAACCGTGGAATACCTTATGTTTCCCCGTTTAGCTGCCGTGGCAGAAGCTGGATGGACGCCACAAGCTGAGCGCAGCTACCCCAAATTCCTGCAGCGCTTGCAAGCCGAACCTTCTTTCTACAACGCTGCGGGAGTGAGCTACGGAAAGCACGTGTTTGGCAAATAAATGCAAGTTTGATTAAAGTTCATTTTCCACAAGTTTAAAAACAACACACACCATGCGTCCCACATTGGAGCGAAAAGCTCTGATGTGGGACGCATCGTTTTTCTTCTAATTTTACAAAGTTGTTTCAAAAGCAACGCAACACCCCCTTCCTTCACTAGAACTTAACGTGAACGACACCCTTACGTAATGCATAAGACGGAACTTTGCAACCGAGAAAGTTATAAAGTTCACACACATATCTTTTATGCATTTTATGAAACTTAGCAAACGTGCATTTAGTCTGCTGACTCTGTTGCTCATTGTGTGCAGCACAGCCCTTGCCGACGTGAAGGGAAGTCTTCGCGGCAAGGTGATAGATGCCAAAACAGGCGAATCCCTCGTGGGCGCCACCATTCAAATTCTTCAAGCCGGACGCACCGCTGTGAGCGATAGCAACGGCGAGTTCACACTGCAAGGCTTGGGCCAGCGCAACTACACCCTCACCGCCATTTATCTAGGCTACAACAAAGCGAGCCTCAGCGTTAACCCTGCCCGCACCGACTCTGTGCTTGTGGTGCGCCTCACCGAGAAAGAAGAGATGCTAGGCGTGGCCACCGTAACGGCCAAAGCCAAGCACAACACCGAAGCCTCGCAAGTGGCCGTGCAGCGACAAAGCCTTGTGGTGCAGAACGGTGTTTCGGCTCAACAAATCAGCAAAACGCAAGACAAGGATGCTTCGGAGGTGATACGCCGTGTGCCGGGCATCTCCATCATCGACGATAAATTTGTAATGGTGCGCGGCCTTTCGCAACGCTACAACAACGTGTGGATTAACGGCGCCGCAGTGCCCTCGAGCGAGCCCGACTCTCGTGCTTTCTCGTTCGACATTGTGCCTTCTTCACAGGTCGACAACATGCAAATCATCAAGTCGCCCTCGCCACAATACCCCGCCGACTTCTCGGGCGGTTTCATCTTGATCGACACGAAGGATGTGCCCACCACCAACGGCGCACGCATCTCTGTGGGCGCTTCCGTCAACGACCGCACCCACTTTCAAAACTTCCTCGCTACAAAGGGCGGCGGCACAGGTTTCTTGGGCTTCGACAACGGATTTCGTTCGCTTAAAGGCGGACTGAATGCCGACCTTCAAAAAACCTCGGGCGGCAAAGGCATCGACTTGCTCAACAACGGATTTAATAACGACTGGGTGGCCAAGAAACGCACACCTTGGGCCGACCTTAACCTCGCAGCCGACGTGAACCGCTCACATAGTTTCGATAACGGGGCGGTGTTTGCCCTATTGGCCTCCGTCAATTACAGCAACACCTACCGCACCTTGGCCAACATGGAAAACTCGCTTTTCGGAGCCTACGACCTCACGCACGATGAGAGCGTATATCTGCATCACTACGTAGACCAGCAATATAACAACAAGGTGCGCCTGGGCGGCATGCTCAACCTTACGTTCATCCCGGCCAAAGGTTCAGGACGCTACGAGTGGAAAAACATTTTCAACCAACTGGCCACCGACCGCTACACCTCGCGCACCGGCACCGATGCGCAAAACAATCACGTGAGCGAGGCCGAGTATTACTACTCAAGCCGCACCACCTACAACACACAGTTCACAGGCAAATACACCTGGGAAAGCAGCAAACTCGATTGGAACGCTGGCTATGCCTACGCCAACCGCAACCTGCCCGACCGCCGACGCTACAGTCTCGACGACCAATTGGAAACGGGCAAAGTGGGCTTGACCACGGGCAACGAGGTGTCGCGCGAGTTTACCCGACTCGACGAACACATTGCCTCGGCTAGCACCAATTACAAAAAAGAGTTTGAAGCGAAACACATCAACCCCGAACTTTTTGCCGGTGCTTATGGTGAATATCGCACGCGTTCCTATAATTCCCGCACCTTGATTTATGCCTGGGACCCTGCAAGCAACTCGCTGCCCTCGGGCTTCCGCTACCTCGACCTCCCCACTCAACTTTTCACCACGGCAAACTATGGCGACCAAGGTTTCTACTTGCTCGACGACACAAAACTCACCAACAACTACGACGGTCACCAACTCATTGCCTC
>CAVKKI010000070.1:0-11770 GCA_963656725.1 Oribacterium sp.
TGAAGAAAGTTTACTCCATTAGCATTCTCTATTTCGATTTAGGTAAGGGAGACGATTACATCTATAAAGGCCAAAATCACTTTGTGGGGTTACACACCAATGATGAATTGAAAATTACCACTAAAGAGCGTGATACCTTGGTGCGCAAGGCTCCTGAAGACATTTTCCCCACTTACTACCTAATTCGCGTAAACAATTTCGACAAGGTGGCCGTGTCGCCTATGGAGGAGTGGATGCGCTACCTTAAAGAGGGTGTTGTGAGCGATCAGCCCAAGGCGCCAGGCTTGAAAGAAGTGCGCGAAAAACTGCAATACTATGCCATGACCGATGCTGAGCGCTACGCCTATGATGAGCATATCAATGCCATTATGATACAAAACGACGTGATTGGCAATTCTCGCCGAGAAGGTGTGGCAGAGGGCATAGAAATAGGTCGGGCTGAGGGACTTGCCGAAGGCCGGGCAAAAGGAATAGCCGAAGGTCGAGCCGAAGGCCGAGTTGAGGGACTTGCTGAAGGTCGGGCAAAAGGAGTGGAAGAGGGGATAGCCCTTGAGCGCGAAGCAAATCTAAAGAAGCAATTAGCCATAGCGCAGTCAATGCTTGCCGATGGGTTGTCTGTTGAGAAGGTGATGGCCTACACTGGCCTTACGAAGGAGCAGATGGCTATGCTGCTTTAGCTGCTTTTCATCTGCATAAGATAGGGTGGTTCTATAAATATTGTCATTGAATATTTATAGAACCACCCTGTTTTGTTTGTTTCCTCGGAGGTATTAGCGCTTGTGTGTGCGAGCGTTGTTTGCTCATTTGCCAATTGCCCCGACGCGGGACGCGTCGCCCCCCAAGAGTTCGCTCCCAGAGCTAATAGTGTTTCGAGAAAAAACTTATTTCGTCAAGGCTTTGCACACGCGGTCTTGAAAGTTGCGGCCGGTAGATGTGTAGCGAATGCCTTGGTTCATAATGCTGAAGCAGAGCACGTTGCCTTGCGCGGTGGTGCAGTAGCCCGAAAGGGTGCTCACGCCTTCCACCGTGCCAGTCTTGGCTTTCACATTGCCTTGCGCTGTGGTGCCGCGAAGGCGCTTGCGCAAGGTGCCGTCTTGTCCGGCAATGGGCAGCGAGGGCAATAGGTGGCGGTAGATGTCGGGGTGAGCGTAGGCGTAGCGAAGAGCGCGGCCAAGAAGTTCGGGAGTGACGTAGTTGTAGAGCGAAAGGCCCGAGCCATCGGCTATTTGGTAGTGAGAGGGGTTGAGGCCCATTCGGCTGATGAGGGCCTGATAGTGACTAACGGCTTGCTTGCGGCCAGCGTGAGGTTGCCCACTTTGAGCGGCCAGCTGATAGAAAAGCGACTCGGCCATGGAGTTGTTGCTCTTTTTCATCATGGGTAGCAACACTTGGTCGATGGTGTGCGAGCGGGTGCAGAGCAAGTGGGCGCTGGTGGGCGTGGTGCGCTCTTCCACCGTGCCGTCCCATTGGATGCTGTCGGCTTGCAAGGCGCGGCGCAGGTTGTCGACGAAAGTGTCGGTGTTGCGATAGAGCAGTGGGGTGGTGGGCACTTCATCGTCGTCCCAACACCAGCCCCAGCCCATGCGCTTCGCGTCTTTCATGCTGAGGTCAAGGCAGATGGGGCTGCTTAGGTGGCGAATGCCTTGCTGCTTGAGGGCATGGGCAAAAGCGTGAAGGTCGTCGGCGTCGAAGAGAGGGTCGTAGCCTGCACGGATGTAGACGCGGCCCGTGTAGATGCTGTCGGAGTCGGCGGGGAGGGCCGAAAGGTAGAGGCGCGTGCGCAGTTCGTAGTCGGTGCCCAGGTCGTTGAGCGCGGTGATGGCGGTGAGCAACTTCTCGTTCGAGGCGGGACGCATGCACTGCTGCTCATTGTGCACAAAGACGAGGCTATCGGCCGTGAGGTCGTAAACGTAAAGGCCCACCTGCGTGCGGCTGAAAATGTCGTTTTCGAGCAACTGCGTGAGGCGTTGCGGCAGCGACTGTTGCTGTAAGGTGGGGTCGGAAAGAGTGTCTGTCACCACCGAGTCTTCGGGCAAGATGCTATCGGTGCGTAGCGTGTGGGCTTGCAGGCCGAAGGTGGTGAATAGGAAAAGTGTGAGAAGGAGCAAAGTTCGATACATAACTGCAAAGTTACGAACAAATTGGGGCGAATGGGCAATGAGTGGCATTTTATTTGTAATTTTGAGCCGTTAATAGCTTCTCCCTCTTCCTTATATATTATAGGTATGGGAGGGGGAACTAGGTAATTGCTCTCTTCTTATGAAAAAGAAATTTCTTTCGTTGCTCTCAGCATTGCCCTTGCTAGCCGCGGCGCAGCAGCAACACCCCAATATCATTGTGATTGTGGCCGACGATTTAGGCTATGGCGACCTTTCGTGCTATGGCGCGCAACGGGTGTCGACACCCACGGTAGACAGCTTGGCCGAGAATGGCGTGCGCCTGACCAACATGCACGCTTGCGCTTCAACCTCCACCCCCTCGCGCTACGGACTGCTCACGGGCGAATATCCCTTTCGCCGCACTGGCACGGATGTGGCGGCGGGCAATGCGGGCATGATTATTAAACCCACGCAATGCACCGTGGCCGACCTCATGCATCGGGCCGGCTATGCCACAGCGGCCATTGGCAAATGGCATTTGGGGCTAGGCTCGAAAACAGCGGCGCAAGATTGGAATGGCGAACTCGACCAGTCGCCCCGCGACCTGGGCTTCGACTATCACTACATCATGGCCGCCACGGCCGACCGCGTGCCCTGTGTGTTTATCGAGAACGGACGGGTGGCCAATTTCGACGCCTCGGCGCCCATCAGCGTGAGCTATGAGCGAAACTTTGAGGGCGAACCCACGGGGCGCACTCACCCCGAGTTGCTCACCAAACTACGACCGAGCCACGGCCACGACCAAAGCATTGTGAACGGCATTTCGCGCATTGGCTTTATGAAAGGGGGCGGCCACGCCTTGTGGCAAGACGAAAACATTGCCGACAGCATTGCGGCCCACGCCATTGAGTTTATCGACTCTCACCGCTCATCGCCCTTCTTCATGTATCTCTGCACCAACGACGTGCATGTGCCGCGCATGCCCCACGAGCGCTTTCGCGGCAAGAGCCTAATGGGCCTTCGCGGAGAGGCCATTATGCAGTTCGACTGGACGGTGAAGCAAATCACCGAAGCTCTGCGCGAGCGTGGGCTCGACGAGAACACGTTGCTCATCATCACCAGCGACAACGGCCCCGTGCTCGACGATGGCTATGCCGACCAAGCCATCGAGCTCTGTGGCTCGCACCGGCCTAGCGGCCCATATCGCAGTGGCAAGTATAGCGCCTACGAGGGCGGTTCGGCCGTGCCGTTCATCGTTTATTGGCCTAGTGGAGCCGAGAGCGGCGTGACGAGCAACGCCTTGGGCTCGCTCATCGACATTCCCGCCTCATTGGCCTCGCTTGTGGGCGTGTCGCTTCAGTCCACCGACGCCATCGACAGTCAAGATCACGTGGGCGTGTGGCTGGGCCACGACAATCGCCCGCGGCGCTACGCCATCAGCATGGCCACCAATCGCAGCCTCACTCTGCGCACGCAACATTATAAGTATATCTCGCCCTCCGACGGCCCAGCTATGATTCCTTGGGGACCGAAAATAGAAACGGGCTTTCGCCCCTCAGCGCAACTCTTCGACCTTTCAAAGAGCGAGTATGAGCAAACCGACATTGCCAAAGATAAACCCAAGGTGTTGCAGCGCTTGCAACACATTTTGGCCGAGGTGAGAAGCCGATAAATCAAAGCAAAAGACTCAGCCGTCACACAAAAACTCTGCCCTCTTCATCGCAAGGATGAGGAGGGCAGAGCGTGTTAATAGGGGAAAAATCCTTGTCACGCCAATGTGACGTGAGGGGAAGGAATTAGAAGTTGTAGATCAAACCGAAGTTGAGGTCGTTGCTGTTTACGTTGAAGCCGAAGCCCTTTTCGCCATAAGCAGCGTTGCTGCCATCGCTTTCGCGGTAGCCGAGGAAGCCAACGTGAGCCACGAAGTTGATGTTCTTAGCAAGGTTTACCTTCACACCGGGCTCAACGCCTACGCGCCATGCCACTTGTGCATCGTCTTGACCCTTCACCTTGTAGGGGTTTACACCGAAACCGAGGTCGAGGAAGAAGCTAACGGGGCCGAATTTGGCGAAGCTCCAACGAGCATAGGGATCAACGGTGAAGTTGTGAGTCTTATTGTCGCCACCGTTGTAGTTGTAAGTGTAGCCAATGCCAAGGCCGAGGTCCCACTTGTCGCTAAGTTTGTAGCCAATTTCGGGGTGGATGGTTACGTTGGTGTGGTTAGCGTCGCTATTACGCCAGAAACCTACTTCGCCACCTACGTATGCTTGTGCGCTAGCTGAAAGAGCAGCAGCTGCTACTGCTACGGTTAAAAATAACTTTTTCATAATTAGTTGTGTTTTGTTGAGTGGGCCAACAACGTTTTAGCCATTGCTTAGGCGTTGCATTGCTGGCCGTTTCGTTAATTGTGGGTGCAAAAATAGGGTGAAGTGCAAAACTATTCCAAATTTTTCAACCAAGAGTTTTCGTTTTTAAGCATTTTAGACCAAAAAAAAGATGAAATGTAATAACTATTAAGCAACGAGGACGTTCTGAAAGTGGGGGTAAAGTTACATTATAGAAGCAATCTGCACCTTGATTTGTTAGATTTTTTCTGAAAGTTGACGCATGTAAAAAAACTTTTTATACTTCCTAATTATTTAAAAAGAAAAGCACTAAATTTGCCAATGATAACATAATAAGTGGCTCTTTACCACTGTGTGATTTATAAATTTATACGCACTTTTATAATGAAAAAAAATTTTAAGCTATTACCTTATGGTAAATTCACTCTAGCTCTTGCTTTTGGGTTAGGCCTATCGCTTGCATCGTGCAGCGACACCGACCTTGATGCAAACAGTAGTGGAAAAGATGGTTCGGATGATACGGAACAAACCCAAGTGGACAAGTATGAAGCCCTATCGCGCCTTTTAGGAGCTTTGGCAAGTGTAGACTCTTTGCCCAACAACTGGAATTCGAGCAGCTACGTGGTCACCACCCCTACGGTGGGCACAGAAGGCGATGCCTCCAATCCTCACGTGCGCTATGTGATTGTGCCTAATGCCGCAGAGGCCGACCGCACCTATTGTAGTTACGTGGGAGCTACGTCGACTGGCTCGGCTAGTAATCACGAGTGGAGTGTGGATGGTATTGGCACAATCAAGTTCGAGGTTAATAATCAAACCGACCTTTATGCCACCATGAAGCTAAACGTGAAGCAACTCCCCACGCTTGAGGAGGTGCGCTTTGTGCCCGCCTCGGCTATCGGTGAGAATGGATTATTGGAGCCTGCAGGCACCTACTATCAGTTTGGTGATGTGATAAAACAAACCAAAAATGGCAAAGAAACCTATTGGGTGTGTGTACGCCCTTGCACTAAGGTGGGCATGCTGCGCAAGACGCATTGGGCAACTTTCCAAGTGGGTGATGAAAACTTTAAGAAGATTAATGAAAGAACTTATCTGCCCACCAAACTTTGCAGTAATCAGAGTGAAGGCGCACGTATGGTTCAGAACCTGTTCAATGTGTTGCGCCTAATTCAAAAACCATCACGCTATGAAGCAAAATTCAATATTGATAAGATAACGAATAAAGAATTTACCGCAGATAAGGTGGCTGCAATCTCTGATTTGTGGAAGAGGGATAATATTTGGGAAAAGGTGAGAATTTATAATTCCGATGCTAAAAATCATATCTCCTTCCAAGATTTTTCAGCTGAAAACGAAATTGACGTATTTTATTATGGATATAGTTCGGTGTGGATAGGATGGGGTGACTATCGTATTCACCAACTTTTTCTTTCTTCTGAAAGAGAAGATGGTCTATACAAAAAGGTTAAATTCTTCACTCCTTGGATATATGCGGATGGTCAACGTAATAGAGATTTTCGTGAACTAAATAAATATGCATTTAATCATTTCGAGGGTTACGAAAATATCTATATAGATTCTGACGATGCGGAACCTGATAATACATATTATGTGGTGAAAACAATGTCGGGAGCCGAACTTGAAGGTGAGTCGGGGGTGGATTTGAATCCTGCTGAGAGCTTTACCATACGTAGAAATAATGGTATTGAGGATGTATTTACTTCCGATCATAGTCGCTCAGATGTCCCTTACTATTCGGTAGGTGATGAAATTAAGAAATCCGTGTGTTATGACGATTTTCTGTGTTGTGTTCTGAGCAATTGGAAAGATGGCGGGGGGCAAAAGTTAATCAGTTACTTCCTAGCAGTTGATCGTAAAGATATCAAAATTAATGAACCTATTGAGCTCAAAGATCAAGAAACCATTAAGCGCATTCTCTATCAAATCTATCGTGCTTGGGATTTTACAAATGGTAGCATGGTACCCAGATCGTTCTATGAATTAGATCGGGAAGTTTTCGCTTCCTATAAAGAATTCTTGAAAACTTTTCATGATTATTATTTACCAAATTATGTAGGGTACGATCAAAATAAAGGGGCATATACAAAGGAAGGAATGAAGTATGTAGCAAATGCAAACGATCATTATATTAAGGCGAAAATTAGTGGAACGGTATATCAGCTAAGTTATAAAGGGAATGCTCCCGTTGGCAGTCAGTATACTCTTTCTATACCAACAGGCGAGGATAATAAGAGAGATGGTAGCGATAAACTAAAGGATCTTATGATTTACGCTTATGAAGAAGCTGGCTCTAATAAAGATAATCTGAGCAATTCAAATTCAATAACATTTGTTATTAAAGGCGTTGACAACCGTCAGGCCTTGCGTAAAGCCATATCCGATGATTTGACAGCGAATTTTGGGGAATGGAATGCCGAGAAATAAAGGCTCTGAATAGCATATAGCGTAAGCTGAAAAAAGGTAACTACTCAGCACCCCCACTTAACAAGGTGTTCGAATCGGTAAAATCAGTATGTTTTTTGGTAAATTATGCTTCTAAAATAGGCTACTATACCAAAATAAGTGAGAAAAGCACAATCTTTTTATGGGGGTGCTGAGTAGTTACGAAAAAAGAAGCTTTCATTGAGAAGAATATGATTTCTCAATGAAAGCTTCTTGCGTTTATGTTATGATTGAACTTTGCTTAGCGCTTAATCACTTTCTTGCCGCCTACAATGTAGAGGCCGGGTGCGGCGGTGCGGAGGTTGGTGATGGCGCGTCCGTGGAGGTCGTAGGCCTGGGCGGACGAATCGTTCTGACTAGGAGTGATGGGCAAGGTGATGCCGGTTAGCTCTTTGTCGAGGTAGCTGAAGGTGATGGTGCCATCGTTGGCCTTCGTGATGTTGTAGATGGGGCGTGAGAGTTTGCCCGAGGTGCCGTTGTTGAGCGTGGCAGCGGGGGTGGTGTCGTCGGTGAAAGAGTCGACCACGGGCGAGCCATCGGCGGGCGTGTAGGGGAAGAGGTCGTTGCGATAGCCTTGAAACAGGGCCGACATGGTCATAACCGGGTCGGTGCCAATGCCCTCTTTCACGTTGTCGGCCGAGATGAACTCCATGCGGTGCAAGGTGCTGCTTGTGTTTACGCGGTTGTTGCTCCAGTTGCTAGAGTTGTAGGTGACGTGGGTGATGAAAAGGCCCGTGCCGATGGTAGAAGTGTTCCACGTGTTTTTGGCGCGGTTTTCAAGCAGATAATATTCGTTGGCGTCTTCTGCATTGCGAATGACGTAGGCGCGCGGTTGCTCGCTGCCTAGTTGACCATCGGTGGGCAGCAAGGTGCAGAATTGGGCTTCTGTGCCTAGTTCTTTCACGGGGAGCCAGCCCATGTAGCTGCGCTCATAGGCGGTGTATTGCACGGGGCGATAACCGTTTTGGTAATATTGCCCATAGTCCATAAGGTCCCAATAGTTCATCGTCTTGCCACGTTGTCCGCCTGTGGTGTCGTAGAAGTCGGGCAAGCCGAGAGCGTGACTAAACTCGTGGCAGAAAAGGGCGATGCCGTCGAGGTGAGCGTCGGTGATGACGGGGGCGTCGGCCGTACCAGTGTAGCTTTGCAGCAGTTCGTTGCCAATGAAGTAGCTCTGCACTTTGCTCGCTCCATCGTTGACGTTGAGCGTGACTTGGCTAAATTTGGCCCAAAGGTAATTGGTGCAGTCAGCCTCGAAGGAGGATTGCTGGCCTGGTCCGGCAAACATAATGATGGCAATGGGCACGTTGGTGGTGCCTTCGGTGCGAAATTCCGAGAAGTCGGCCACTTCGCTCGCTTTGCTCAGCGCGTCTTTCACGAAGGTGAGGGCGTTGGGGTCGGTGCTGCCGCTTTGGCTGTCTTTGCCGTAGTAGGCATAGCCGTTGGGCACGGTGACGTGGGCCACCACCTTAAATGTGGGTTGGAAAAGACTGTCGCTTTGGGCAATGAAATAGTCGCGCACGGAGCCACGAGCGGCCGGTTCGTCGCGATAGCCCGTTTCGTTAAAAAAGCGGCTCACTTTCTCCACGGTGATGGTGTCTTGAAAGGCGCGGTCGGCAAAGCTAACCATGATGACGGGCAGGGTGGGGTGGCCAATGCTGCTCACAATGCCTTTGGCGGGTGTGCCGTAGGTGCCGAGGCCATCGGTGGTGCTGGTGTTGAGACTTTGCGTGTGGCTTTGCGCGGTGAGGGGGAAAAGTGAGGGTTGTGGATTTTCAGCCTCTAGCAATTCGGTGGCTTGGGCTGCGGTGAGCCAAGTGGGGTTGGCGCTGCGCTGATTGCCTCCCACTAGGGTGGTAGAGGGCACGAGGGTGCCGCCTTGTGAGGTGGCGTAGTAGAAGTGGCCATCGGCTGCGGGTAGGGCAGCGCGTCCGTCGGCTGTGGTGTAGAGGGTGTAGCGGCCGTTGCCCACGGCTTCAATGCTAACAACGGTGCCGCTAGGTTGTTGATGGGTGAGTGTGCGGCGCACGGGGAAGGTGGCGTAGGCAGCGTGGCTAACGCCAAGGGCTAGTAGCGCAGTGGCTAGAAGTTGATTGATTTTCATTCGTTCTGTTTATCTAGAGTTTTTCTTATAAAAGGAGGACTTTGCGAAAAACTTGCTTCTTTATTCGCAGATTTTCTCAACAGTGATGTTGGCTTCGTTCACTTGGGTGACGCGAATGGGGGTGCCGGGGTTGATAAATTCGCCCGCTGACTTTACCTCCACCTGTTTGCCTTCAATTTCGGCGTTGCCCACAAGGGCCAGTCGGGTGAGGGCGCGCCCCGTGTCGCCCACTTTCACTGAGAGTTGTTCTTGGGTGGCATTGGTGGAGTCGATAGAGGTGTGCAAACTCATGCGGTCGAAGGTGCGCGAGTGGGCCACCACATAAAGCATTAAGCCTAGCACGATGAGCGCCACCACCACTGCGGCGCAAGCCCAGCCCAGTCCGTAGGTGTTGTAGATGAGCACGGCATCGATTATTGCACAGATAATGGAACCGATGCCCGCCATGCCAAAGCCGGGAATGATGAACACCTCGAGCAGCCCAAGCACTAGGGCTAGAACGGCAAGAATGATGATGATTGTCATAGGGTAAGGGCGTGTGTTTGTGTGTGAGTATTATCTTCTCCTCTCGTACCTTATTACTATATATTATATAGGTATAGAAGAGCGGGTTAAAAGGCATTGGTTGCGCCTCATTGGCTTTGCGTGTGGCGAAGGCGCGTTGCTGTGTGGCTAAAGAGATAGGCCGTGTGGCTATGAGAGGGAAAGAATGCGTATTTAAAATGCGGCACGGTATTTTCCCTCCTCCTTATCGTCAAGCATCGAGAGATAAGAGGCGTAGCGTGTGGGCGCCAACTCTTTGTTGTTGAGCGCTTCGAGCACGGCGCACCCCGGTTCGTGAGTGTGGGTGCAGTTGTTGAAGCGGCATTGGGCGGAGATTTTAAAAATGTCGCGAAAGTAGTGGGCCACCTCTTCGGGTTCCATGTTGAACGTGCCAAAGCCTTTCACGCCAGGCACGTCGATGAGTGCGCCATCGTGGTGGGGCATTTCGTAGAGCGCGCTGAAGGTGGTGGTGTGCATGCCCGTGCCGTGTGCGTCGCTTACTTGAGCGGTGCGGGCGCTGGCGCTGGGAATGAGCAGATTGAGCAAGGTGGACTTGCCCACGCCCGAGTGGCCGGCCAACAGTGTGGTTTTGCCTTGCAGTTGCTCGCGCAGCGGCTCAATGCCTTGGCCTTCGAGGGCGGAGATGATGAAGCAAGGGTAGCCCATTTCGGTGTAGATGTGATTCAGATAGTTCACCGTGAGATGCTCATCGGGGCCTAGCGAATCGGTTTTGTTGAAGGCAATGCACACGGGCACGCGGTAGGCTTCGGCCGAGGCCAGGAAGCGATCGATGAAGGTGGTGCTCGTTTCGGGTTGTGCCACGGTGACCATCAGCAAGGCTTGATCAACGTTGGCAGCTAGAATGTGGCTTTGTTTGGAGAGGTTAGAGGCTTTGCGAATGATGTAGTTGCGGCGCTCGTCGATTTCGGTGATGAAGGCCACCTTCTCGTTTGCTCCATTGTCGTTGGTTTGCTCGGTGAGGGTGACGCCGTCGCCCACGGCCACGGGGTTGGTGGAGCGTATGCCGCGCAGGCGGAAGTTGCCTTTCACCTTGCATTCCACCAATTCGCCATCATCGGTGCGCACCACATACCAGCTTCCGGTGCTTTTTACTACTTTTCCGTGCATTGATTTCTTCTTTCTTCTTTCTCGAGGAGGAATGAAAAAAGCGAACTAGGGCAGGGGATAGGTTGCCACACTTCAGAGCGTGCTCTTTCGAAACGAGCGTGTTGGCTCTTTTTCAGATTGAGCGTGCGCTTTTTGAGGAGTGTGTGCCTATTCCCTTCCTTAGTTCGCGTTTTCACCTTATTGGCTCCATGTCAGTTTTCGGGGGGGGATTAAACTGTCATGATTTCTTTGTTCTTGGCAGCAAGGATTTCCTCAATGCGCTTCATCTTCTTGTCGTGAATTTTCTGCAAGTCGCCTTCAGCGTCCTTCTCCACGTCTTCCGACAGTCCGTCTTTAATGGCCTTCTTCAGTTTGTCGATGCCATCGCGGCGAGCGTTGCGCACAGCCACTTTGGCCTCTTCAGCCTCTTTCGAGCATTGCTTGGTGAGCTGCTTGCGTCGGTCTTCGGTGAGAGGGGGAATGCCCAGGCGGATGATTTCGCCATTATTTTCGGGCATAATGCCGATGGTGGAGTCGATGATGGCCTTTTCGATGATGTGGAACATGGACTTTTCCCAGGGCTTGATGGCAATGGTGCGCGAGTCGGGGGTGGTGACGGCGGCCACGTTGTTGATGGGCACCATTGAGCCGTAGGAGTTGACGCGCAAATCGTCGAGGATGTGTACGTTGGCCTTACCGGCGCGGATTTGTGCGAGCGTGTCTTCAAGGTGCATCACGCTTAGGTCCATTTTGTCCTCGCAGTCGCTGAGGCATTTTTTTACGTCGAGCATATTTTGTTTTTTGTTTGTGTGTGTAATTCGGTTTATTGTGTGGCTCTTTGCGCTTCATTCATCGCCTAGTGAGCCATGCTATGCAAAGGTAGCATTTAGCAAGCAGTTTTGCAAGCATTTGCAAAATATTTGTGTTTTTCAGCCACGGCTTTTCCATTTTAACTTGAAACATAATAATCGTAGGGCTCTAAGTAGGCGTTCAAAAATAATTTTATAATACTCTTTCATTTAGGGGCGGGCTGAAAGCCCAATGTAGGCATCTAGCCCAGGGCAAGCGAAGCGGCGCCCTGGGTTTAAACGCTAGCGAAAACGTCG
>CAVKKI010000071.1:0-11729 GCA_963656725.1 Oribacterium sp.
GAACCCGTATACCATGCGTGAGAGGCATGTATCCTAACCATTAGATGAAAGCGCCTTGAGCGGAAGCTGGGGGATTCGAACCCCCGGTACGGTAACCCCGTACGTCAGTTTAGCAAACTGGTGGTTTCAGCCACTCACCCAAACTTCCTTTTACTTTAAACAATTACTTGCAAAATTGTTTGTTTTTTGCATTGTTTTGTTGTTTGCAGTAGCATTGTTTCTCAATTGCGATGCAAAGGTACTGCTTTTATTGAAACTACCAAAACTTTCGCCAAAAAAAATGCGTTTTTCTCTGTTTTTTTCTCGTTACATACCTTTTTTAGTGCTTATTCCGAGAAAATTTGGCGTATAATGCGAGTAGTTTCGTGGTCAGTGATGTAGATAAAATATTGTCCTTTTTTTTCTTGTGGATACTCTGTAAGTATATTTTTAAATGCTTGCTTATTCCCATTTTGAACTTCAACATTTCCTCCCCAACCATTTACGACTATTCCTTGCAAGGCTCTTGTGGTAGAATGGGTATTGTTAAGCGCAGATGAAATGTAAGTTAGATATTCGTTTCTTGCATCAGTTGATGTTTCTGCCCCCGTGTAGCCTCCATCGCGTGGATAGGCCACTTGTATAATGAATGGCTTCCCGCTATTTTGTAATGCTCGGTTGTAGCTTTGTAAGAGTTCGTCTGTTAGGATATAAATGTTGGCTAATCCGTCGAATAGATTTCCTCGATTTACCCAGTTTTGCTTATAAGGGGATAAGTCTACCACATAGAAATCGATATTTCCTTTGCTCGTTAATTGCCGGAAGGTATTAAATTCCTTTGACGAATCTTTAGATAGGGGGGCATACACAGCGTTGACTAGATGGTGGGTGTCTTCTTTTTTAATACTGTCTGACATTTCTTCGCACCATTGCGTATAGGCATGGTATGTTTGTTTATCTATTATATAGGGTGCATCGCAGAGTTGCCAAGAAAGAATTGTTTCGTTATTTTGATAGTGCTTAATTATGCTTCTTGCAAAAGTTTGATAATCCTTGTTGAACTTCGCATCTAGATTCCAATAGGGAGATAGGTTAACAATGGCTCTCATCCCCCTATTGTGTAGTTCTTTTAAGCAATAATCAAGTCCTTGAAACATGGTCTTGCTTTCAGAAAATGCTTGAAGTGTTATTTCTGTTGTGGAGGTTGAGTCTTTCGTATGGTTGATTTCTTTTTTGCCTAATTCTGCTCCTGCTAAGATGGTTAGGGTATTGGTGTCGATTGATTTAAGAGAATCTAGCTCGCCTATTAAGCGTTTTTGTGATATGGTCTGCTTTTCTTTAGTTGATTTTAGTGGAGCATACCACATGCTCATTCCTTTAATAGAATAAATTTGATGTGTTGTTGGCATGTAGAATTGTCCATCTTTAATCTCTATATAGTTGGCTGATTGGGCATAGAGAAGGGTGGGGAGAATGAGCAATGCGATTGAATGTAACAGTCGGTGTAAGGATGATGACATGGCTCTCTTATTAATAGAAACAACTTTACGATGTCTCGTAAAGTTGACAAGTTTATAATCGGTTTTTGAAGGCGCGATCCATTTCGCGTTTATCTTGTTTTTCCTTTAGGGTGTTTCGTTTGTCATATTCTTTTTTGCCTCGGCAAAGTCCGATGATGACTTTAGCCAATCCCTTTTCGTTGATAAACATTCGGAGTGGCACTATTGTGAAACCGGGCGATTTGGTGTCATTTTGTAGGGATTGTATTTCTTTCCTGTTGAGAAGTAGTTTCCTGTCTCGGCGAGTGGAGTGGTTGTTGTATGAGCCAAAGTCATACTCTGCTATGTATGAGTTCTTCATCCATAATTCTCCTCTATTAATATAGCAAAAGGTGTCTACTAGGCTAGCCTTGCCGGCGCGAATGCTCTTAATTTCAGTGCCAGTAAGTACAATGCCTGCGGTGTATTTATCTATGACAAGATAGTCGTGTTCGGCTCGCTTGTTTTTAATGTTGATACGAGAAGAAGGGATAAGTTTTGTTTTTCCCATATGAATAATTTATTTTTCTACTTGAACAAAGTGAGTAATGTGCTCGTCTACATAATATGCCACAGCTGTGGTGTAGGCTTCTTCGTTCTCAATGAAGTTATCGTCTAATTCATCAAACTCGGGATGCTGTTCAAACAAAGCCATAAATTCTTCGTCGTTTCTTTCTTGCGTGAGTTCTTTCTTGTGTAAATCGTATAGCTTTTTAGCTTTGTATAGCAGTTTTGAAAAATCGTGAAGTCCCCACAATCGCATAGCTTTCGCAAAAGGATTGTCGAAGAAGAAGGGGCCATATCCGTTGTAGATGAGTTGTATGAATCCACCATCCATTAGTTCATCACGCAGTATGAGATATCCCCAAAGTGTAATTTGGTCTGCATTTAGTTGC
This sequence comes from Oribacterium sp., assembly GCA_963656725.1. Lineage (GTDB taxonomy): Bacteria > Bacteroidota > Bacteroidia > Bacteroidales > Bacteroidaceae > Alloprevotella. The sequence goes on from CAVKKI010000071.1 coordinate 2,414, forward strand.
TGCATGTTTTCAGCGTTCAGACTGTTGCCCGCTTCTTTTTTTATGGCGTCCATAATGCAGTTGACAAATGTGTCCATATCTGTCTGCGCTGCTTGTTGTAGAATGGCTTCTTTTATTGTAATGTTCATTTCTTAGTGTCGCATTTCTTCAATCAATGTTTTCATTCCTTTAATCTTTTCTCCGCTTATTTGCTTCAGTAATTGTTTTACTCGAATAGTCTTTATTGCTGCATAAGCGTGATGTGGCTCAATATCGATGTGTCCGATGTCGTCGGACTTAAGTCCACCTTTTTTACATAAGAAGCCCAACACGTCGCCCTTACTGAGTTTATCTTTTTTTCCACGTCCAATGTAAAGGGTGGAAAATAGAGGGGTGGTGGGTTTGTAATTTGTAATGTCGCTCACATCCCAATCGGTGTATTGAGTGATGTAGGGCGGTATTTGCTCTGTGGCATTAAGTAATAGGCAAGACATTCCGTTGGCATTCCATCGTGCAGTACGTCCGTTGCGGTGTGTGTAGTCTTCTTCTTTTAGAGGAAGATGGTAATGAATGATTACTCGCACATCGGGAATATCTAGACCGCGCGCAGCTAAATCGGTGCTAACAAGGATGTTGGCAGCTCCACACCGAAATTTATATAAGGCTCTTTCTCGCACGTCTTGCTCCATACCACCATGATACATCACAGCTGGAAAACGTTGTTGTTGAAGCCATTTGCCCACTCGTTCCACGCTTTCTCTATAGCCTACGAACACAATGGCGGGTTGTCCTTGGATATGGGTGAGTAGTTGTCCCAGTGTGTGCAGTTTGTCTTTTTGCTCGGAATGTACGATGCGTATTTCTAAACGTTCTTTAAGCTCTTCTTGTTTGTTTAAGAAGTTTACTCTTTCATGGCTTTTTGAGAATCTACCCATAAACACGGGAATCTCTTCTGCCTCGGTAGCCGAAAGAAGCCAAACGTTTGACGCATTTTTTAAGTAACCCATTAAACATTCCATTTCGGCCTGAAATCCCAACTCTAGGCATTTGTCGAATTCATCAAGAACTACGATGCTCGTTCTTTCTAGATTGATATTTTCTTTGGCTAAATGGTCATTTATTCGTCCCGGAGTGACAAAAATGACTTGTGGCGAAATTTCTCTAATTCGTCGGTGCTCTTCCATGGTGGAGTGTCCGCCGTATAAGGCCATGGAGCGTATGCCCGTTTTCATGCTCTTAAACACAGACTCGCTTTGTGAGGCTAATTCTCGTGTAGGCACGACCACTACGGCTTGCACTTCGTTAAGGGTGGTATCTAATTTTTCCACAAGTGGTAAGAGAAACGCAAGGGTTTTTCCAGACCCCGTGGGTGAAAGCACAACCACTCCTCCTGCTTTTTTCGTGGCCAATAGAGTTTGCTCCTGCATGGGAGTAAGGGATTGAAATCCGAGTGTGTCTAAAATCTGTTGTGTTGAAGGCATTGAGGAGAGGTTGACTTAGGGGAATAGTGGTGGAAAGAGAAAGTTGTGGCCCAAGGAGATAGGTTGCTTTCGATTTCCACCACTATAATAAATATGTGTAATTTAGAATTTTATAATTCGTTGGTCACAACGTTGCCGGCTTGCATTACGTAGGTTAGTTTGAGGTCGTTATCAAACATCATAAGGTCAGCGTCTTTACCAGCTTCGAGTGAGCCTTTTCGGTCGTACACTCCCATAATCTTTGCGGGTGTTTCGCTAGCCATGCGGCAAGCATCGGCCAAGGGAATGTTGGCTTGCTGAACACAAGTGCGGATGAGTTGATCCATAGTAGCGATAGAGCCGGCTAGAGCTGAGCGGTCGGCTAGTTTGCACACTCCGTCTTCAAGAATAACGCGGGGGTCGAAGGCCGCGTCGCTTTCGGTTGCTGCGCACGCCAAAGAATCGGTAATCAAGGTGGTCTTTTCTACACCCTTGATTTGATAAATCATGCGAAGCATCACGGGGGGAACGTGAATTCCGTCGGCAATCATCTCAACCGTCATGTCTTCCTCGGCGAAAATGCTCTCTACGGTGCCAGGTACTTTAAATTCACGGTTCTTGTAAACAACGGGCATGGCGTTGTAGAAGTGGGTGGCGTGTGTCATGCCCGCCTTGTGTCCAGCTACAACGTCTTCGTAGCGGGCGCGAGTGTGGGCAATGGAGGGTAGCACACCATGCTCTCGGCAAGCTGTGATAAACTCTACAGAGCCTGGAAGCTCAGGGGCTTCATCCCAACGTTTGAGACATTTGTACTTTTCGAGAATGGGCATATACTCTTCAGCAACAGGTGCTTTAATCCATTCGGGAATTTGTGCGCCTGCTTGAGCAGGGTTGAAGTAGGGCCCTTCTAGGTGCAAACCCAATACGGGACTGTTCTCCTCAGCCATCAACTTGTTACAAGTTTCGCAAGCGGCTTCAATCATTGGTATGGTAGAGGATGATAGGGTAGGGTAGATGGAGGTTGTGCCATGCTTCATGTGGGCTTTGATGGCCACTCTGAAGGCTTCTTCAGTGCCTTCCATAAAGTCGCGACCTCCGCCGCCATGCACGTGCATCTCAATGCCACCAGGCACGATGCTGCATCCTTTTGCGTCGATAATCTCAGCGTTCTCTACTTTTAAGTCGCAGTTTGCCACTGCTTTAATTTTATTACCTTCAATGATAACTGAGCCATTCTCTAACCAACCATTGGGGGTGAGGATATGACCATTTACAATTTGCTTTAGCATAATATTATAGGTTTGCTTTAATCATGCACTTTGCGCTACTCGGGTGGCGTATGCTATTTGTGCATTCAACTAACCGCAAAGGTACGTATATTTTTTTAACTTTGCACTCAAAAACTAGATAAATGACACGTGAACTACTCAATAATGGCCGCATAAAGCCGCGGCGTAGGGGGTGGCTAGCCCTTTCTCCTTTCTTTGTTTTGGTCTTACTGATGGGATTGATAAGCTACGCAATAGGTGATTTTTCGAAAGTTCCAATGACCATTGTGTTTCTTCTGACCAGCATTTACGCTTTGTTTACGTTGCGTGGCCATAGCATGAACGAAAGAATCTCATGTTTTTCGAAAGGAGCTGGCCATAGTGACTTGTTACTCATGGTGTGGATTTTTATTCTTGCTGGGGCTTTTGCTTCTTCTGCTAAGGATATGGGGGCGGTCACAGCAACTGTTGATCTGACGTTGCAAGTTTTGCCAAACTCCATGCTTTTAGCTAGTTTGTTCCTTTCTTCTTGCATTGTTTCCATCTGTATTGGTACGTCTGTTGGTACCATTGTTGCGCTTGTGCCGATTGCTTCAGAAATGGCTCTTCGCACGGGGGGGGGCCATGCTTTAATGGTGGCAGCTGTGGTTGGTGGTGCTTTCTTTGGCGATAATTTGTCGTTTATTTCTGACACTACGGTAGCGGCTACCCGCACCCAAGGATGTTCCATGCGCGATAAGTTTCGCACAAATTTTCGAATTGTGTTTCCTGCGGCTCTATTATGCTTTTTGCTTTACGTTGTTATTGGCATGAACAGTACAACCGTCTCTGTTGCTTCTTCGCAGAGTTTTCATTGGCTGCGTATCATTCCTTATGTGGTGGTGTTGATTACCACCTTTTGGGGTGTGAATGTGTTGATAGTGCTTGCACTTGGTACTTTGCTTACTGGCATTATTGGCATTTCTGAGGGTTCTTATTCACTTTCTGGATGGTTGACTTCTGTGGCTAATGGCATTACGGGGATGGGCGATTTAATTCTGATTTCTATGATGGCTGGGGGCTTGTTGGCAATTGTGCGAAAGGGAGGTGGAATGACTTATTTGGTTCGTGCATTGACTAAGCGTGTGCATTCAAAGCGTGGAGCTGAATGCAGCATATCTGCTTTAGTTGTGTTGACGAATTGTTGCACGGCCAACAACACGGTGGCTATTTTGTCTGTAGGGTCAATAGCCAAAGATATTAGCCAACGTTATGGGGTTGACAGTAAACGCACGGCTAGTTTGCTCGATATTTTTTCGTGCATTGTGCAGGGCATTATTCCTTATGGTGCGCAATTGCTCATGGCTAGTGGATTAGCCGCTATTAGTTCGTTGCAAATCATTCCCTTCCTTTTTTATCCCTTCTTGTTGATAGTCACAGTTTCTATAAGTATTGCTTTTAGTGGACGGAATAAAAGACGAAACTAAAAGACAAAACTAAAATATGTTGTATGAATCAGAAAAGAAAACACTCAAATAAATTCTTAAAGTCTTCTAGGACTAAACGTAAAAGAACTCGTTTGCTACTGCTTATCGTGTTGTTAGGTGGATTGTTATTTTTCTCATTTCGAAGATGTGGCTCTGGGGATTTGTTCAAATCACCTTCGGCTGATTCGCTATCCATTTCAAACTTGCCTCATCTGAACGACTCTGTTCAAAATCAGCAGTCCACTTACCCCGAAACGGCGGGATTAGACAGTTTGATGGAACGCTACATGAAGCGTTGGGAACTGAAAGGTATGCAACTCGCCGTTTCGCGCAACGACACCTTGGTTTATGCCAAAGGATATGGTTGGGCCGAACAAGAAAAAAATCAACTGATGCAACCGGGGCACATCATGCGCATCGCTTCTGTTTCTAAATTGATTACCGCCACAGGAATTATGAAATTGGTGGAGGCTCAACGATTGAAACTTTCTGACCATGTTTTTGGCGATCAAGGCGTGTTGAACGACACCTCGTTGACCCATCTCATACAAGACAAGCGTTATTTCGACATCACGATAGAGCAACTCTTGCGTCATCAAGCAGGTTTCACGCGTTATGCGGGCGACCCCATGTTTTCCACGCGTTACCTAATGATGCAAAATCATTTATCCTCTGTGCCTGATAACGATGCGTTGTTGCGTATCATATTAAAGAAACATCTCGGCTACACACCTGGAGCATCGCAAAAGTACTGCAACGTGGGCTATTGGCTTTTGTCGTTGGTTATAGAGAAGGTGACGCATCAATCGTATGAGCAGTTTATTCAAGAACAAGTTCTTCGTCCTGCTGGTTGTTTCGATTTTCATATAGCTGGAAACTACTATGAAGATAAACGTGCAAACGAAGTGAAATATTACATGCATAAGGAGGCCGGACCTATAGAGGAGTTTAACAACAGTGGTCGTATGGTCACTAAATGTTATGGGGAGAATAACATACCTCAACTTCTCGGGGCTGGCGCGTGGTGTGCTTCTGCCATTGAATTGTGTCATTTTATATCGGCTATTGATGGCGACGCTCATTATCCCGACATTTTGTCAAAGGAAAGTGTAGCCTTAATGACGAAGGAAATGCCCAATCACCAATTCTCTTTAGGATGGAATTTTACTCCTGTTGCCAAACCTTGGAATAGAACGGGCACGCTCTCGGGGAGCAGTGCTTTGGTGGTGCGTTACCCCGATAGCAACCAATGCTGGGTGCTGCTCACCAATACAAGTACGTGGAAAGGGCAAGGCTTCGCCAAAGATACAATGGTGTTGTTCGAGAAACTGCGTCATAAATATGGCGATAAAATGAAACCAATAACTAACATTTTGAAGAAATCGTAGGGCTTTTGCAGACTATTTGTAAATAAAAGGCCAAATTCACTTTGCAATTATATTGTCATACCGTATCTTTGCATTAGCAATATTGTTAAATCTAGAATTTATACCTCTAATATATGAAAAGAGAAAATCCATTTAAGGGTTTAGGCATAGCTCTTGTTACCCCATTTCATGAAGATGGCAGTGTGAACTACGAGCAGTTAGATAGCCTCGTAGAAGATCAAATTTCAAATGGAGTTGATTTTCTATGTGTGTTGGGCACTACAGCAGAAACGCCTTGTCTGTCAGACGAGGAAAAGGCTTGTGTGATGAAGCACGTGGCTCGCGTAAACAATCATCGAGTGCCCTTATTGCTAGGCGCTGGTGGAAATTGCACGGCCAATGTGGTGCGCTATCTAGAAACGGCCGACTTGTCGGATTATGCAGGGGTGTTAATCGTGGTGCCTTTCTATAACAAACCTAGTCAGGAGGGATTGTTCCAACATTTCACCACTATAGCCAAACATAGTCCTCTGCCCGTGGTGTTGTATAATGTTCCTGGTCGAACCGGAACGAATATAGAAGCCGCTACCACTTTGCGCATTGCCAATGAATGCGAGAATGTGGTGGCCATTAAGGAGGCTTCGGGAAAGATTACGCAAATTGAGGATATTATAGACAATGCCCCTGAGGGCTTTGAGGTACTTAGTGGAGATGATGCCATTACTTTTGAGTTGCTCACAATCGGTGCAAAAGGTGTAATCTCGGTGGTTGGCAATGCCTATCCCAAAGAATTTGGCGAGATGACGCATCACGCTTTAGCGGGGGATTACACCACAGCTCTTAGCTACCATCGTCGCTTTAATCGGGCCTACAAATTGCTTTCGGTTGATGGAAATCCAGCTGGAATTAAGTCTTTGCTAGCTGCTCAGAATAAGATTCAAAACATTCTGCGTTTGCCTCTCGTTCCAGCAACAGCAAGTACCTACGAGAAGCTAGTTTCTTTCGTGGAAAATTTCTAGTTTAAGAAAAAAGAATACTAAAATGAAGATTATCTGCTCTAACTTTGCATTTTAATACTCTTTCAACTTATTGGTAAAATGCATAGTTTGTATATTTAGTGATTATAACACTCCTAAATCACAAACTTCGGGGTTGACACGCAAGTGTCGGCCCTTTTTTAATGATTTCTAGACATACTATTGGGGACAGTATCGAACTGCATGGTTGTTTTCGAGTGTAGTTCAGATTGCGAACCGCACGTTTTGCGATGAAAAGCATAGCAAATGTGAAGTTGCTTGAATAGGGTGTGCGGTAATCATACAAGAACGTTTGTAGGTCTTTTATAATCGTAGTTCATCTTGTCGACCTTCAGTTGGTATTCGTGCTGCTTTCATTTGGTGCACGTGCTGCTTTCAGTTGGTGCACGTGCTACCTTCAGTTGGTGCACGGTAATCAGAACCGTGGGTAATGGTAATAAGTAAACTCATTATGGGGACTCTTAGACTGAGATTTACATGTTAGTAGACTTATGAAGGATGGTCCTTCTGATTCTTTGGTTGTATTTTCAGGTATACCTTTATATTATATATACTGCTTACGCAGCTAATTGCCTCTATTCAATCGGCGCATTGTGATTAGAAGAAGTTGGCATTATTGCGATTCTTTTTATCAAAGAAAAACTTTGACAACTCAAAACAAGTCTGTAATTTTGCAGTGTAAACAAAAATAAAAAGGCGATGGCATACATAGAGGAAGGAGGACCTCGCCAATAATCGAAAAGAATATGTATAGAACAAACACTTGTGGCGAATTACGCATAACCAATGTAGGTCAGGAGGTTACTTTGGCCGGATGGGTGCAACGAAGCCGCAAAATGGGAGGTATGACTTTCGTGGACCTTCGTGATCGTTACGGTATTACCCAACTTGTATTCAACGAAGAAACCAATGCCGAACTTTGTGCACAAGCCAATAAACTCGGTCGAGAATATGTGTTGCAGGTGAAAGGCGTTGTTAACGAGCGTTATGCTAAAAACGAGAAGATGCCCACGGGTGATGTGGAAATCATCGTGAATGAAATGCACGTGCTCAATGAGTCGCTCACTCCTCCTTTTACTATAGAACGTAACACCGATGGAGGTGATGACTTACGCATGAAATACAGATATCTTGACCTGCGACGTGACAATGTGCGTTCTAATCTCGAACTGCGTCATAAATTCTGTATTGCTGTACGCAATTTCCTCGATTCTAAGGGGTTCCTTGAAATTGAGACTCCTATATTAATTGGCTCTACTCCCGAAGGAGCACGTGATTTTATCGTGCCTTCGCGTATGAATCCTGGCCAATTCTATGCTCTGCCGCAAAGTCCTCAAACTCTTAAGCAGCTGCTTATGGTGGCAGGTATTGACCGTTATTTCCAAATTGCCAAATGCTTCCGTGATGAAGATTTGCGTGCCGACCGACAACCCGAATTTACGCAAATCGACTGCGAAATGTCGTTCGTTACTCAAGATGATATCATCCAAACTTTCGAGGAAATGGCCAAATACCTCTTTAAAGAGGTGCGCGGTGTGGACCTCGGTGCCACACCTTTCATCCGTATGCCTTGGCATGAAGCTATGCGACGCTTTGGCTCTGATAAGCCCGATATGCGCTTTGGCATGGAGTTCGTAGAACTAATGGATGTGCTGAAAGGTACAGGCTCTTTCGCAGTGTTTAATGAAGCTAATTATATTGGTGGTATCTGTGCTAAGGGCTGTGCTACTTATACTCGTAAACAACTTGATCAACTCACTGATTTTGTAAAGTCACCTCAAATAGGCGCAAGGGGTCTTGTTTATGCTCGTGTGGCAGCCGATGGCTCTATTAAAAGTTCTGTTGATAAATTCTATAGTCCTGAGCAGCTTACACAACTCAAAGAAACTATGGATGCCCAACCAGGCGATTTGATTCTCATTCTCTCAGGAGCTGACGCTATGAAAGTGCGCAAGCAACTTTGTGAACTGCGTCTTGAAATGGGAGAGCGCCTTGGCTTGCGCGATAAAAACAAATTCGCTTTGCTTTGGGTGGTTGACTTCCCCATGTTTGAATGGAGTGAAGAAGAAGGTAGGCTTTTGGCTATGCATCATCCATTCACTGCACCACGTCCACAAGACGTGCCATTGCTCGACACTAACCCTGCAGAGGTCTTGGCTGATGCCTACGATATGGTCTGCAACGGTGTAGAAGTGGGTGGAGGTTCCATTCGTATTCACGACGCTGTGTTGCAAGCAAAAATTTTCAAAGTACTTGGCTTTACGCCAGAGCGCGCCCAAGAACAATTCGGCTTCCTTATGAATGCCTTTAAATACGGTGCTCCACCACACGGTGGCTTGGCTTACGGACTCGATCGTTGGGTGTCAATCTTTGCAGGGCTCGATAGTATTCGTGATTGCATCGCCTTCCCCAAAAATAACTCTGGTCGCGACGTGATGCTTGATGCACCTTCGACCGTCGATCAAAAACAGCTCGATGAACTGCTCATCGATTTGCGCAAACAACAATAAGCACAATTCCAATGAGAGCAACGCAGGTAGGGTGTTATCGCTATTGCGTTGCCCTCATTGTTTTCTTAGAAAATTCTGAGAAGGGGAAAATAGGTTTGCAATTTGCAAAAAAAAATGCGGAAAAGTTTGGTAACTGAAAAAAAAGTTGTACCTTTGCACTCGCAAAACGGAAATAAAGGCTCCTTAGCTCAACTGAATAGAGCATCTGACTACGGATCAGAAGGTTATA
>CAVKKI010000072.1:0-11647 GCA_963656725.1 Oribacterium sp.
GGATGAGAAAATGCGCAGCGTAGACCTCACTGATAAAGGTAACAAGTGGCTCGCCGACCAAGTGAACGATGATCAACTCTTTGTGTTGCCCGACATCACCAGCATTCTTTCCGATCTCGAAGCCGACAAGTCGCTCAGCGATGAAGAACGTGTGGCACGCAAAGACGAAATCTTGCAAGACTATGCCATCAAGAGCGACCGCGTGCACACCATTCTGCAATTGCTCAAAGCCTACACCATGTTCCGCATCAACGAAGAATATGTGGTGATGGACGGACAAGTGAAGATTGTGGACGAACAAACCGGCCGCATCATGGATGGCCGTCGCTGGAGCGATGGCTTGCACCAAGCCGTTGAGGCCAAAGAGCATGTGAAGGTGGAAGCAGCCACGCAAACCTTCGCTACCATTACTTTGCAAAACTACTTCCGCATGTACCACAAGTTGGCTGGTATGACCGGTACGGCAAGCACTGAAGCAGGCGAATTCTGGAACATCTACAAACTCGATGTGGTGGAAATTCCTACCAACCGACCCATTGCCCGCGTGGACATGAACGACCGTGTTTACAAAACGAAACGCGAGAAGTATAAGGCCGTGATTGAAGAAATTGAGAAGATGCGCATGGCCGGTCGCCCCGTGCTTGTGGGTACGACCAACGTGGACGTGAGCGAACTCTTAAGCCGCATGCTTGAGCTTCGTCACATTCCCCACCAAGTGCTTAATGCCAAGCTTCACCAAAAGGAGGCCGACATTGTGGCCCGCGCAGGTCAGAGCACACTCACCAAGGTGGTTGTGACCGATGAACAAGGAAACAAGCACGAGGAAGAACGCATGCTTGGCGCCGTGACCATCGCCACCAATATGGCCGGTCGTGGTACGGACATCAAGCTCACCGATGAGGTAAAATCCGCTGGCGGTTTGGCCATCATCGGTACGGAGCGTCACGAAAGCCGTCGCGTTGACCGCCAGCTCCGTGGTCGTGCCGGCCGTCAAGGTGACCCCGGTTCATCCGTCTTCTTTGTGTCGCTTGAAGATAACCTCATGCGCCTCTTCGCCTCTGAACGTATTGCTCGCGTAATGGACAAGCTTGGCTTCAAAGATGGTGAAATGATCGAGGCCAAGATGATTAACAACAGCATTGAACGTGCGCAGCGCAAGGTGGAGGAAAACAACTTCGGCATTCGTAAGCGCTTGCTGGAATATGATGATGTGATGAACAAACAACGCACCGTGATTTACGAGAAGCGTCGTCACGCCCTTATGGGTGAGCGTGTAGGCATGGACATTGCCAACATGATTTGGGATCGCGTTATCAGCATCATCGACAAAAACGATTATGTGGGTTGCAAAGAGGGCTTTATCGAAATCTTTGCAATGGAAGTGCCCTTCACTGAGCAAGAGTTTGATGGCATGAAGCGCGACGATCTTTATGAAAAGGCATTCGAGGCTGCTATGGCCGCCTTTAAGCGCAAGACCGACCGCTTGGCTGAGGTGGCAACCCCCGTTATCAAGACGGTTTACGAAAACCAAGGCCACTTGTTCGAAAACATCCTCGTGCCCATCACCGATGGCAAATTGGTTTACAACATCCGCACCAACCTTAAGAAGGCTTACGACACGGAGTCGAAGGAAGTGGTGAAGGATTTTGAAAAGGCCATCATCCTTCACAACATCGATGATGCTTGGAAGGAGAACTTGCGCGAGCTCGACGATTTGAAGAAGTCAGTGCAGAATGCCTCTTACGAGCAAAAAGACCCGCTTTTGGTGTTCAAACTCGAGAGTGTGCAGCTCTTTGACAAGATGGTGAACCGCATCAATAACGAAACTGTTTCAACCTTGATGCGCGGCCAAATCCCCGTTCAAGCTCCGCAAGAAGTGAAAGAGGCTGCCCCTGAGGAGCCCACTCCACAGCAGAACCTCACCACCACTCACGAGTCGCTCGATGAGAGTGGTGCTTCGGAAGCTGCGCAACGCGACACCCGCGAGCAAAGCAACCAACCCATTGTGAAGGAGAAGGAGCCTAACCGCAACGACCCTTGTCCTTGTGGCAGTGGCAAGAAGTATAAAGACTGCCATGGCAAGAATGCTTAAGGCACAATTTTAAATATTAATGCAAAAGAAGCGAGGAGATAATCAATCTCCCCGCTTCTTTTTTTGTTAGGTTTCTGATGGGTTAATGAATAAGAACAAATGTCATTTATCAACCCATTCCTTTAGCTGTGCCGACTACTCCTTACTCATCACTATGTCAATTTGAGGATACCCTTTGAGCTTGACGGATAGCTTGTAGTCATAGGAGAAATGTTTCACCCATAATTCCTCGTTCTTTACATTCTGTTTTTCACTCTCAAAAAATCCCACACAATGAGGCAGAGCGTGAGTAGCTCTGCTGCAGGAATCGCCGTCCATAGTCCGATGGTCCCCAACAAACGGGGCAGCGTAACGAAGCCCAACACAGCGAAAACAATGCCACGAAGCACAGTGTAAACCATTGCCCGCTTCGCCTGGGTAATGCTCTGATAATAGCCCACGAACGCCACGTTGAGGGCGAAGAACAGTGAGCAGGTGGCAAACCACGGCATACCGTCTATTGCCAACGCATAAGAAGGCTCCTCTGGATTGAGAAATGCACTCACGATGAGGTGGTCGCCCAATATCAACATCGCTAACACGCCCACACCGCATAGTAAGGCAGCATAAACCGACACCCTCAGTGTTCGGTTCACACGCGCCTTTTCGCCGGCACCATAGTTGTAGCTGATGATGGGCTGGGCAGATTGCGCCACGGCATTGTTTACCGAGAAGATGACGGGGAAAAGGTAGCACACAATGGCGAATGCAGCCACGCCCTGTTCGTGGAGCATCGACATAAACATATAGTTGCCCGAAATCATTGTGATGCTCATGGCTATCTCTGTGATGAACGTGGCGGAGCCCATTTTCATCATGTAGCCCGTGTTGCGCAACGTGAGCGCCAGCGAGGTGGTACTTGCCTTCAGACGGTAAAACTTCATGGTCTTTGAAAACCACAAAAAATAGGCTATACTCATCAAGCCACCCACAATGCAGGCTATGGAAGTGGCTATTGCAGCCCCCTTAACCTCCATACCCAAAGGGAAAATAAACACCCAGTCGAGCATAAGATTGGTCACTGCGCCAATCACTTGCATCCACATAGCATAGCGAGGCGACCCGTCAAGGCGCACCAGCATCATGCCGACACATTGCCAAAGCAAGAAAACCGTGCCAGGCAAGAGCCAAAGTAGGTAGTCGAGCGCATAGTTCTCGAGTGCCTGACTGCACCCTAGGGCGTACACAACCATGCGAGGCATTGCAAGACAAAACAGCAACAACACGGCTATGATGGCGAAACCCATGCCGAAAGCCTGGGTAAGGATGATGTCGGCAGCCTTCTTGTTGCCATTGGCAAGATGCATACTGGCAATGACAGAAGCACCAATTCCAAACATGAGGCCAATGCCCGTGACGATCGTCCACATGGGGGCCACAATGTTAACTGCGGCAATGCCCTCTGCACCTACGCCCCTTCCCACCATGATGCCGTCGATAATGGTCTGCGCCGACATAAAAATCATGCCCACCAGTGTGGGAAAGAACATTTTTCGGAACAACGCCCCGATCTTGCCCGAGCCGAAATCAATCTTGTCGCGAGATGTGTCGATTTTCTTTCTCATCTTCTGTTTCTATTACTTGAAATTTTTAATACAAAGTTATGGATAATTCCTGAGTGTAAGGAAGAAAAAGTGAGTGAATAGGAAAAAGTAGGGGATGAACACCTATTAAACACTACCTTAAGGGTGGTAATTTATAGAACTACCCTTAATGGCGGTGATTTATTATTTATTGAACGGCCCTTAAATGAAAGAACCTTGACCTCTCTAAAACAAATGCTAAAGTTTGTTTGGCTATTCGAAAACAAAAGGTTACATTTGCGCCCGTTATCCTAAATACAATCTTTTTACCTTAAGGACTAATACCTAAAGTAAAGACAAAACAAAGGACGATGCGTTGCGAAACGTATCGTCCTTTTATCGTAATTGTTGTAAATTGCTTTGCTAAAGAAAAGTTAGCCTAGTGTTGGTTAATCCAATTCACAATCCAAGCACCCACTTCTTTCGTGCCGTATTTCTCTCCGCCTTCCACTTGAATTTCGGGAGTGCGCACGTTGGCGTCAAGGCTGGCGTCGACGGCTTGGCGAATGATTGCGCCCTCGGCCGTGAGGTTGAAATACTCGAAGAGCATGGCCACAGAGAGAATCTGTGCCAAGGGGTTGGCAATGTTCAGACCTTTGGCTTGCGGCCAAGAACCATGGATGGGCTCAAACACGGGAGTGCTTTCGCCTGTTGAGGCTGAAGGCAAAAGGCCCATGGAGCCGGTGATGCATGAGCCCTCGTCGGTGAGAATGTCGCCAAAGGTGTTTTCGGTGACCATTACGTCGAAGAAGGTGGGCTCTTGAATCATGCGCATCGAGGCATTGTCCACATACATAAAGTCGGTGGTCACTTCGGGATAGCTAGGCGCCATTTCTTGCGCCACCTTGCGCCAAAGGCGTGAGGAGGCTAACACGTTGGCCTTGTCGACCACGGTGAGGTGCTTGCGCCGACGCATGGCGTAGGCGTAGGCCACCTTCAGTATGCGCTCCACTTCGGGACGCGAGTAGGCGTTGGTGTCGTAGGCATAATCGTCGCCCTCTTTCTTCTCGCCAAAATACATACCTCCAGTGAGTTCGCGGATGCACACAAAGTCGGCTCCGCGCACTAGCTCGTCTTTCAACGGCGATTTATGAATGAGGCAGTCGAAGGTTTGCACGGGACGAATGTTGGCAAACAAGCCCAGCTTTTTGCGCATGGCAAGCAAGCCTTGCTCGGGGCGCACTTTGGCGTTGGGGTTGTTGTCGAACTTCGGGTCGCCCACGGACGAGAACAACACTGCGTCGGCTTCTTGGCAAGCCTTGAAGGTGTCTTCGGGGAAGGGGTCGCTCACGGCGTCGATGGCAGCAGCGCCCACCAAGGCGGAGGTGAATGTCACCTCGTGACCAAACTTTTGGGCTACGGCCGAAAGCACGGCTACGCCTTGTTCTGAAATTTCAGGACCGATGCCATCACCGGCCAATACGGCTATGTTTAGTTTCATAGTTTTCAATTTTATCTTTGTTTTCTACTAAAAAGTCAATGTCGTCAAGCCCATTCTCTAAACAATATTTTTTATAGGCGTTGATTTCGAAGTGCTCGCTCTGCCCTGTGGCCAAGTTGGTCACAGTTTGGTTGGGCAAGTCCACCTTTACTTGGGTGCTAGCGTCGGCCTCGATGCTGCTGAATAGGCTTTGCAGAAACGGCTCGCTCACCACCACGGGTAGCACGAAATTGTTGAGTTCGTTTTGCTTGTGAATGTCGGCGAAAAACGAACTGATGACCACGCGGAAGCCGTAGCCGGCAATGGCCCAAGCAGCGTGTTCACGGCTCGAGCCGCAGCCAAAGTTTTTGCCTGCCACGAGCACCTCGCCCGAGTAGGTGGGGTCGTTGAGCACAAACTCTTTTTTCGTGCCGTCGGGGTTGTAGCGCCAGTCGCGAAAAAGGTTGTCGCCAAATCCCTCCTTGTCGGTAGCCTTTAAGAAACGGGCGGGGATGATTTGGTCGGTGTCGATGTTTTCAAGAGGAAGGGGCACGCAGGTGCTCTCTATAATGTTGAATTTCTTTTTCATGATTTCAAACCAATGGCATGTGTGTGGGGTGGGGGAGATTACATCAAGCTTCTAGGGTCGGTCACTTGGCCCGTCACGGCGGCTGCGGCTGCCACGAGGGGCGAGGCTAGGCAGGTGCGTGACCCAGGGCCTTGACGCCCTTCGAAGTTGCGGTTAGAGGTGGAAACACAAAGTTTGCCCGCAGGAATTTTATCGTCGTTCATGGCCAAGCAAGCCGAGCAGCCTGGCTGTCGAATTTCGAAGCCAGCCTCGGTCAACACCTTGTCGATGCCTTCGGCTTCAATCTGCCGCATCACGGGCCAAGAGCCGGGCACGAGCCATGCAATGACGTGGTCGGCTTTGTGTCGACCTTTCACGATGGAGGCAAAGGCGCGGAAGTCCTCAATGCGGCCGTTGGTGCAAGCGCCAAGAAACACGTAGTCAACGGGTTTGCCCACCATCGGTTCGCCGGCTGCAAAGTGCATGTAGTCGAGCGCCTTCTTGTCAGAGTCGGTTTGGGGTTGAGGAATTTGGGCGGTGATGCCTATGCCCATGCCAGGGTTGGTGCCGTAGGTAATCATGGGTTCAATGTCGGCGGCGTTGAAGGTTACTTCCTTGTCGAACACGGCGTCGTCGTCGGAGCGAAGTTGCTTCCACTCTTCCACGGCCTTGTCCCAATCGGCTCCCTTCGGGGCGTAGGGCTTGTCTTTAAGATAGGCAAAGGTCACCTCGTCGGGGGCTACCAATCCGCCGCGCGCTCCCATTTCGATAGAGAGGTTGCACAGGGTGAGGCGGCCCTCCATAGTGAGTGAGCGAATGGCTGAACCGGCATATTCCACAAAATAGCCTGTGGCGCCACTGGTGGTGAGTTGGCTCATAAGGTAGAGTGCTACGTCTTTGGCGGTGACGCCTTTGCCCAATGTGCCCTCCACGTTGATGCGCATGGCTTTGGGCTTGGCTTGCAAAATGCATTGCGAGGCCATCACCATCTCCACCTCTGAGGTGCCGATGCCAAAGGCTATGGCGCCCACGGCTCCGTGAGTGGAGGTGTGCGAGTCGCCGCAAACAATGGTGGCACCAGGCAGTGACAATCCTTGTTCTGGACCTACCACATGAATGATGCCGTTGTTAGAATGCATCATGCCCCAATAGCTCAGACCGAAGTCGTGAGCGTTTTGTGTGAGGGTGTCCACCTGCTTGCGCGACACGGGGTCGGCAATGGGTTTGTCCTGGTCGTGAGTGGGGGTGTTGTGGTCGGGCATGCAGAAGATGTGGTCGGGACGGAAACACTTCAGTCCGCGGGCTCGCAGTCCGGCAAAGGCTTGTGGACTGGTCACTTCGTGGGCATAGAGACGGTCGATGTAGAGTTGGTCGGGGCCGTCGGTTATGTGTTGCACCACGTGCGAGTCCCATATTTTTGAGAATAGAGTGCTGCTCATTTTGTAGTTTTTATAGATGTTGTGTGGGGTGGTTCTTGTCTTTTTACTTCTTATATATAGAGAGAAGCTGAATTAGTGCTTAAAGCTGTTGATAGCATCGATGTAGGCTTCTACGCTGGCGGTGACGATGTCGGTGTTAGCGCCGAAACCGTAGTAAACGGAGCCGTCGTATTCCACCTGCATGTGCACCTTGCCCACATCGTTCGAGCCCTTGTTGATGGCTTGAATGGTGAACTCTTTCAACACCATTTTGCGCTTAATAATGTCTTTCACCGCATTGATGGCAGCGTCGACGGGGCCGTTGCCTTCAGCAGCAGCGTTAAACTTCTCGCCCGCAATGTCGAGAATGATGGCTGCCACGGGGCGCACACCATGTCCGCTCGTCACTTGCAAATAGTCGAGTTTGATGCTGTGTGAAGCAGAGCGCTCGGCGCCAGCCAACACAAGAATGTCGTCGTCGGTCACCTCCTTCTTCTTGTCGGCCAACACGAGGAATTGCTGGTAGATGTCGTTGAGCTTATCGGCTGCCACTTCCACACCCAACACCTCTAGGCGGTGCTTCAAGGCTGCGTGACCCGAGCGGGCGGTGAGGATGATGGAGTTGTCGTCGATGCCCACATCTTTGGGGTTGATGATTTCGTAGGTCTCCACGTTTTTCAACACGCCGTCTTGGTGAATGCCGCTTGAGTGGGCAAAGGCGTTGCGGCCCACAATGGCCTTGTTGGCTTGCACGGGCATGTTCATCAGCGAACTCACCATGCGCGAGGTGGCGGCAATTTTCTGCGTGTTGATGTTGGTTTGAATGTCGAGGTGGTGGCACTTCAAAATCATGGCAATCTCTTCTTCGGCTGTGTTGCCAGCGCGTTCGCCAATGCCGTTGATGGTCACTTCCACCTGGCGGGCGCCGTTGAGCACACCCTCAAGGGTGCAGGCGGTGGCCATGCCTAGGTCGTTGTGGCAGTGGGTGGAGAGAATGGCGTTGTGCACACCATCAACATGCTCCATCAAGTATTTAATTTTCGCTCCATATTCGTGGGGCAAGCAGTAGCCTGTGGTGTCGGGAATGTTAACCACCGTGGCGCCGGCTTTAATCACGGCCTCTACTACGCGGGCAAGATATTCGTTGTCGGTGCGACCCGCATCTTCAGCGTAAAACTCCACGTCTTCCACATAGCGCTTGGCGTATTTCACGGCGGCCACGGCGCGCTCAATGATTTCTTCGCGGTTAGAGTTAAATTTATATTTAATGTGGCTGTCGCTCGTGCCAATGCCTGTGTGAATGCGCTTGTGTTTAGCAAACTTCAAGGCTTCGGCGGCGCAGTCGATGTCTTTCTCCACCGCACGGGTCAGTGCGCAAATGGTGGGCCATGTCACGGCCTTCGAAATTTCAATCACCGAGTTGAAATCGCCCGGACTAGATATGGGGAAACCAGCCTCGATGACATCAACGCCCAATTGCTCTAATTGCTTGGCCACTTGAATTTTTTCAACCGTGTTGAGTTGGCACCCTGGCACTTGTTCGCCATCGCGCAGGGTAGTGTCGAAAATGTAAAGTCTGTCGCTCATCTTCTTATCGTTTTTTTTGTTATTATTTCTAATCAAAAAGGGGCGTAAAATAAAAAAACCTCATCTCTGCCGTAGTTGCAGAAGTGAGGAAGTGCACCTTTTCTTTTTTTGCTGCTAGCTGCAAGCCTTTGGCTTGGCGCAGCTTTCATTTGGCTCTTTTTCTGATTGAAAAGCGCAACGCTCACTCCCGCGTACCTAGTGTACGCAAGCTAAGCAACAAGCTAAGTCGGAAGTATGAAGTGAGAGTAAAAGCCATGTGCGTTTCGTTTTGTGTGGGCAAAGTTATAAAATAATTACAAAATGAAAGTATATTGGCACGAAAAATTACATTTAGGGGTGCTCTAAATTCTCAAGGGTGGTTCTAATAATTCTGAAATAGGGTTTATTAGAACCACCCTAAACAGTAATTGTTACAAAATCTGTTTAGCTCTTCTACGAGTTTGAACACAGTGGTAGATGACACAGCCTGTGAAGGTGGTGTGTTTCCAAATTTATTTAGGGTGGTTCTGATAATTCCTATTTTAGAATTATTAGAACCACCCTAAAGTGTGTGTCGCTTTCAGAGCGCGCGCACCGATGCGGTGGGGAGTAGGCTTAGAAGTTTACGTACTTAGTGCTGTTTAGCGCATTCTGCAACTGGTCGGCCAAACTCTTTTTATAATTGTTGCGCTCGGTGCGCTTCGAAATAATGAGGTCTCTATCTTGGCTATACTCGTCGCGGAAGCCGTAGCGGTCGAAGTAGGTGTAGAACGAGAGTTCCTGCAAGTTGGCACCGAAGTGGGCCGACTCACGGGTGATGGTAAACTTGTCTTGAGCGTTTTTGCCCTGGCCAGTGCGCGTGAGCAAGATGGAGTAGTAGTCCGAATTAACTTTGATGGTTAGCGTAGCTGTGCGCTCGCCATCCTTTTGGGATACACTGAATGTAGCGTGCGTTTCCCTCACTTTATCGTAGAGCTCTTTAAGTGCCACGAAAAGAGGGTCGGTTTCATTCATCAACGTTTCGTCCTCGCCTAAGAGGTTATTTGGGTAGTGTTCAAACTCTTCGGTAAACACCTCGTAGGATTCTTTGTTGCACACAAGCTGTGATTGCAGAATTTGGAATAGGCCCGTAGCAATGTCCTCCTTAGTGGGCGATTTCATTTTTATTTTATCCTCAACCCCCTCGTTGCTGTAGCCAATAAACAGGGCTCTATTCTTCCATTCGTTGCGTTGGGTGGTGTAGGTGTTGTAGGCGTTGCGCACGCAGAATTGGAAGCCTTTAAACTGGTAGCCGTTGACGTCAGCCTGCGTTTTGGTCACGATGTCGCCAATGCAGAAGAAGGGGTAGGCCAATTTCTGCTCTCCTCCTTCATTATAGTTGTTGTAGGCCTCTGTTTTGCCTGCGTTGCCCGACACGAGAATGTCGTAGATGTGGTTGCTTGCCAAGCGTTCGGAGAAGGGTTTTGAGGGATCTTTGTCGATTGAAGAGTGCGACAGGCCCTCGAGCTCGCCACCAGTGCGATATTTCACGATAAACTGATATTTGCCCTCACGCTGGTCGTTGCCAAAGTTAATGTGTTCGTCACTCAAAACGCCATTTTCGAATTCTCTAAAGTCGTAGCCTTCCTGATTGGTTACGTAGGCTGTTTGCTTTTTCACGTTGAGGAAGGGTGAATTGGCCTTTGGTGTTGATAGCTGCAGGTTGTAGACTGTGTAGTCGCCCGTGGCAAAGAAGTTTTTGCTGTAGCCATAGTAGTAGGCGTTTATAATGCGGTCTTCAGCATTTTCTTCTTCATCATCATAATCATCACCCACATCTCCAAAAATGCCTTTTAAATTCTTTTTCGTGCTGAGATTCTTGTTGGCCACGCTGCCTTTGTAGCTTTCTTCGCCTACCTCAAACTCATATTCTTTTTCCCACAAGTTGAGGTAGTCCCACATAAAGCTTGTGGTGCGCAGCGTGTTGTAGCTGGCTTGCTCGTAGGCGTTATTGCTGGCTATTTCGTCGATGCCGGTGTAGTCTTTGCTGAGCGCCACGTTGGGGTTGGCCATGAGGCGCAGCACGTTGAAGAAGTTTTGCACCTGCTGCTCGGCATCGCTCTTCTTCAAGCCCAAGAGGGTGGGCAGATAGCTGTTATTATCATCATCTTCATTTGTCGTGCAAATGAAGTTTTGCTGGTTTTTGTCGCCAGCTGGCACAAGCTGGAAGCTGCACCAGTGGCTCTGGCGGCGCCTGGGGCTCATGCAGCAGGGGCGCGTACACACCCAGAAGGTGGGCGTTACATTGCCTTTCGAGTCGGTTATCACTTGGCACACCACATCGCCAAAGCTATAGTAGGTGCCCGTGGGCTTTATCAGTCCGTTGCTGCCCAAGGCGTCTTCGCTCACAAAGCGTATTTCTTCGAGGGTGGGCAGCTGCTGCACGTTAACGCGGAGCGTGGCAAAGAGGTTGGGGTCGTTTTCAAGCTTAAACTGCATGGAGCCTATGCCATCCATCTTCCAAGTGTCGTTGCTGGGGGTGCCGGTCACATCCTTCGATAGGTAGCTGCGGTAGATGCGGTCGGCCTCAGCTTGGCTGGTGGTCACCACGTAGCGCACGTGGGGGTTGGCGTCGTTGTTCACGTCGCCCACGGTGGGAGTTACGGTGTAGGTGTCTGAGTTCCAGTTGCTGGGCAGCGAGTCGACGTCGGCCAGCGAGCCGAGCAGCGTTTGCAGGGCTTGGTATTTTTGGGCTAGGGCATCGTTCTGCTCTGAGCCGTCAGAGCCATTATGGCCTCCGGCCTCGAGGCAGGTGTCTTGGCATGCGGCAAGCGCAATGCTGAGGCTTGTGTTAAACAATAGGATCGAAAACAAATGAATCGTTTTTTTCATAGTGCTTCTTGTGTTACAATACTTCGTTAAATTTCATGCTGCATCAGCAGCGAATCCAAATATTTCATTCACGATCTCATGATTTAATTG
>CAVKKI010000073.1:0-11572 GCA_963656725.1 Oribacterium sp.
TTACATCGACGGCTATCTCTACTTTACCTGTAGCAAGGAGCATGCTGAACTCAACTTGGAATGGGGCAACGACACGCTGTTTTTTGTCCGTACAGACAATCCAGCCGCAAACGCAAAGTCCATCGACACCACTTACACTCCATCAACCATGCTGATGAAGTTGACACATGGTGAATATGAGCAGATTAAGAGCTCTGAACTCGGAGAAATACTGCAGAAGAAATCCAACGGACTCATCGATGAGTTTATCACTTATGCCAAGTCTGACGGCGGAGGTTTGAACATCTGCTATCAAGACGAACACCTCAAGAGCATCATGGGCATCATTCTGACGCTGCAAACCATCGGCCACTTTATTAAACAAATTGGCGCAGACTTCACCATCGAATACGGTGTGGAGCGATACAGAGACGACCGTGGCAACCCAAATAGCATCACAGCTAACCAGCCCACCTCTGACATTCGTGACTCGTGGCTCAGCCAGATGACTAACGCATGGATAGACGACCTTGACCACGACAACAAGATAAAAGGCAAATTGCTCCCGATAGCCTCATTGGAGAAGCGTACGCTCACCCACTGGCGTGAACTCACCATCACGTGTGGCAAGAAGCGTCTCTGCATTTACCCTGACGGCGGTTTCATTAACGAGTGGAACATTGCTCGTCAGCCCAACGGTGAGCGCTTTGAGGTGTCAACCATCACCCAAGACACAGAAATCTATCTCTATAGGAACAAGGAGATAAAGTTTGATGTAACAATAGAAAACTGTTAAGGGTGGTTCTAAAAATTCTGATTTTAGTATTCTACTATTCTGAAATGTAATTTGCACGCTCTCGGAAGCGTCTTTTTGAAAGTAAATTCGGTCACATAGCCCGCTATGCTCCCTCATTTACTTTCAAAAATACACTCCCGATAGCATACAAATTCCTATTTCAGAATTATTAGAACCACCCTGAATAACATAATTAGCACAAAATGAAACGAAGAATAGCCCTTTTATGTGGCGTGCTTTTATCATCAAGCCTATTATCATCAAACATTATGGCACAACAAAAAATCATTCAAACCGCTGGGCGGAAACAATTAGGAGAGTTTGCCCCGAAATTTGCTGAGCTAAACGACGATGTGCTCTTTGGCGAAGTGTGGAGCCGAAACGACCTTTTGAGTCTGCGCGACCGCAGCCTCGTCACCCTCACTTCGCTCATTAGTCAGGGCATCGCTAACAGTTCGCTCACCCATCATTTCATTGAAGCGAAAAAAAACGGCATCACTCGCACGGAGATTGCCGAAATCATCACTCACATTGCCTTCTACGCAGGGTGGCCCAAAGCTTGGGCTGCTTTCAACCTGGCTAAGGAGGTGTGGAACGATGAGGTTACTGCCAGCGACGCAAAGAGCCAATTTGAGCGCACAAGCATCTTCCCCGTCGGCGAGCCCAACACGGCCTATGCCCAATATTTCACAGGCAACAGCTATTTGGCCGTAGTGTCGAGCAGTCAAGTGCCTATCTACAACGTGACCTTCGAGCCTCGCTGCCGCAATCATTGGCACATTCACCACGCCTCTCAAGGCGGCGGACAAATGTTGGTGGGCGTGGCCGGCGAAGGGTGGTATCAAGAAGAGGGAAAGCCTGCCCAGAAAATTCTGCCCGGCACGGTTATTCACATCCCGGCCAACGTAAAACATTGGCACGGAGCAGCGGCCCACAGTTGGTTTTCACACCTTGCTTTCGAAGTGGAAGGCGAGAACACTTCTAACGAATGGCTTGAGGCCGTGAGCGATGAGGAATATGATAAACTGAAATAGAAGTATTTTCGTTTTGATTTTACACACAAAACAAGCGTGTCGTTTCACCAACTAACGAACTGGTAAAACAACACGCTTTTCTCATCTTTGTTTGGAAAAGACGCGTTTTCTCTTATTCCAAATAAGTATATCCGTAAAGGCCGGAGCGATAATTGGAGATAAACTCCTTGCCTTCTTCATTCGTAATTTTGCCCTCCTTCACCGCTTTGCTTACCCAAGCTTCAAGGCGGCGAACAAGGCGTTTGGGGTCGTACTGCACATACTCCAACACATCGGCCACGGTTTCGCCATCAATGGTTTTGTCAATGCTGTAGCCGTCTTCATCCACCGTGACGTGCACAGCGTTGGTGTCGCCAAAAAGATTGTGCATATTACCCAAGATTTCTTGGTAGGCTCCCACAAGGAACACTCCTATATAATAGTGTTCGCCCTCACGGAAGTGATGAAGGGGCAGATAGGAGGTTTGCTGATTATAGTTGACGTAAGCTGTGATTTTGCCGTCAGAGTCGCAAGTAATGTCCTGCAAAGTGGCCGACACGGTAGGCTTCTCGTTCAAACGATCAATGGGCATGATGGGAAAGAGTTGGTCAATGCCCCAAGAGTCGGGAAGAGATTGAAAAAGTGAGAAATTGCAGAAATACTTGTCGGCCATCATTTTATCGAGCGTGCGCAATTCATCGGGCACGTGCTTCTGATGGTGAGCCAGTTCGCTAATTTCGTGCGTGATGCTCCAATAAAGACTTTCAATCTGAGCACGAGTTTTGAGGTCGATAATGCCGTGACGGAAAAGGTCGAGCGCCTCGTCGCGAATGTCTTGCGCATCGTGCCAATCCTCAAGCATGGAGCGAGGCGAAAGTTTGTCCCAAATTTCGGTCAAGTCGTGCACTAGCTGATGGTCTTGCTCCGAGGGGTGAAAGTTTTCGTCCATATGAGGCATGCTCACACTCTCCATCACGTCAACCACGAGCACGGAGTGATGCGCGGTGAGCGAGCGCCCGCCCTCTGTGATGAGGTTGGGGTGAGGAATGTTGTTTTTATTGGCAGCGTCGACGAAGGTGTAAACGCAGTCGTTCACATATTCTTGAATGGAGTAGTTCACCGAACTTTCAGAGTTGCTTGAGCGTGTGCCGTCGTAGTCCACACCAAGGCCTCCTCCGCAGTCAACAAACTCTATGTTGAAGCCCATGGCATGTAGCTGCACGTAGAATTGGGAAGCCTCGCGCAAGGCGGTAGAGATGCGGCGAATTTTGGTGATTTGCGAACCGATGTGGAAGTGAATGAGCTTTAAGCAATCGTGCATGCCCATAGCATCGAGTTTCTGCAGAGCCTCTAAAAGTTCGGAAGAGTTCAAACCAAACTTTGAAGCGTCGCCCCCACTTTCTTGCCACTTGCCTGTGCCGCTGGCAGCAAGCTTAATGCGAATGCCTAAATTAGGACGCACGCCAAGCTTTTCGGCAGTGCGAGCAATGGTGATGAGTTCGGGCAGTTTTTCAATAACGAGAAATACGCGCTTACCCATTTTCTGCGCCAAAAGAGCCAATTCAATGAAGTTTTGATCTTTGTGGCCGTTGCAGATGATTAGGCTATCAGAGTCCATATTGGTGGCAAGCACAGCGTGCAATTCGGGCTTTGAGCCAGCCTCCAATCCGAGGTTAAATTTCTTTCCGTGACTGATAATTTCCTCTACCACCGGACGCATTTGGTTCACCTTGATGGGGTAGATAATGAAGTGTTCGGCCTTAAAGTCGTAGGCTTTAGCCGCCTGGTTGAAACACTCCGACGTTTTCTCGATGCGATTGTCCAGAATATCGGGAAAGCGCAGCAACACAGGGGCTGTGATGTCGCGCGAGTTGAGTTCGTCAATCACCTCTTTCAAGTCTACCTTCACTCCGTCTTTACGGGGCGACACATAGGCATGACCTTTTTCATTGATACCAAAATAGTTCACTCCCCAACCTTTAATGTTGTAGAGTTCCTCAGAATCTTCAATTCTCCATTTTCGCATGGCTTGCAGTTATCGTATTGTGTAAGGGGGATTATTTTCTTTTTTAGGGTGTAAGAGCCGAAGGGGCCGCTCACAAAGAGAAGCACTTTAAAAAGCAGAGTTCTTATAAAAGGCCGACCTAGCCCAGATTGCATTGACGAAGAATTTCGTCGCAAACGAGCGAAATCTTGTCGAAAGAGTTGAGCACATTCACGTCTACCACGTGGTTTGCCTTAGCATAATACGGCTCACGGTCGGCCAATTGCTGACTAACGAAGCTACGAAGTTCCTCATCGCTTTTCCCTTTCAGCAAGGGGCGTTCGCCTTTGCTCATGGCAAGGTGTTGCAATATGGTTTCGGGCGATGCTTTAAGATAAAACACTTGGCCCACTTGGTTCATGTAGTCCATATTGTTGAAGAAGCAGGGCGTGCCTCCACCACACGAAAGCACAATGTTCTCAAACTCGGCCACCTCGTGCAGCATGCGCTGCTCTAGGTTGCGAAAGTGCGCCTCGCCTTTCTCGGCAAATATTTGGCTCACTTTGGTGTGATAGCGCTCTTCGATATACCAGTCGAGGTCGTAGAAAGTGCGTCCGGTGAGTTTAGCCAAATCGCGTCCGATGGTGGTTTTTCCCACACACATATATCCCACAAGGATGATGCTCTTGTTCATAGTCGGCTCAGTCTTCTGTTGTTATTTTTTTGCAGCTTTTGAACGCGAGCGAGTGGTTGCGGGCTTTTTGCTTTCGGCTTCGATGATGTTCTTACACTCTTCGAGCGAAAGCTCGCTAGCCCTGTCGTGGTCTTTCTTAGGGATTTTATAGTTCTTTCCTTTATAGGCAATGTAGGGGCCCCAACGGCCGGCACGCACTTCTAGTTCGGGTTCTTCCGCAAACTGTTTCAAGTGGCTTTGCTCCTCTTTCAAGCGCTTTTCTTGAATGAGAGCGATGGCGCGGTCAAGGTCGATGGTCATGGGGTCTTCGCTTTTAGGGATTGACACGAAGAGTTTTCCCATCTGCACATAAGGACCGAAGCGTCCCACGTTGGCTTTCACCGTTTGCCCTTCAAACTCGCCCAGGGTGCGGGGCAATTTAAAGAGTTCGAGTGCCTGTTCCAGGGTGAGGGTCTCGATGCTTTGTCCTTTGGCAAGGTTCGCGAAAGTGGGTTTTTCTTCTTCGTTCGACGCTCCCATCTGCACCACGGGGCCGAAGCGTCCAATCTTCACGCTCACCGTTTTTCCACTCACGGGGTCAACGCCCAATTCGCGTTCACCCACTCGATGGTCGGTTTTCTCATTGAGTGTGCGCTCCACTTGAGGCTCAAGGTTGTTGTAGAAGGTGCTAATTAGCTCCGTCCAATTCTCCTTTCCCTCGGCCACAGCATCGAAGTGTTTCTCCACATTGGCTGTGAAGTTGTAGTCCATAATTTCGGGGAAGTATTGCATCAAGAAGTCGTTCACCACCAAACCAATGTCGGTGGGCACGAGTTTTCCCCGATTGGCGCCCACTGTTTCGGTGAGCGTTTCTTGCTGAATGGTGTCGCCACTCAATTGCAGTTGGTTAAACGAGCGGGGCGTGCCTTCGCCTTCTCCCTTCATCACGTATTCTCGATTTTGAATGGTAGAGATGGTGGGAGCATAAGTTGAAGGGCGACCAATGCCCAATTCCTCTAGTTTGTGCACCAATGAGGCCTCAGTGTAACGGGCGGGTTGTTGACTAAAGCGTTGCTGAGCCAACACCTCCCTACGCTGCAAAGTCTGTCCCTCCGTCATAGGGGGAAGGAGTTTTCCCTCGTCAGCATTATTTGTGCTATTGTTTGCATTGTCGTCGTCGCCTTGACTTTCACGATACACTCGCAAAAAGCCGTCGAAGCGCACCACCTCGCCCGTAGCTTGAAAATATTCCTCGCTACCGCTCACGCTAATGTTCACCGTGGTGCGTTCTAACTGTGCGTCAGCCATTTGGCAAGCCAAGGTGCGTTTCCAAATCAGCTCATACAAGCGTTGCTCTCTGCTGTCGCCCTCAATGGTCTGGCGGTTCATATCAGTGGGACGAATGGCTTCGTGCGCCTCTTGTGCGCCTTTCGAGTGGGTGTGATAGGTGCGACGTTTGTGATAGTCGTTACCCATCAATTGGGCAATTACAGGGCCGCAACTATTCAGGCAGAGGTCGCTCAGGTTCATTGAGTCGGTACGCATGTAGGTAATCAAACCGCTTTCATACAAACTTTGAGCCACACGCATGGTCACTGCCACGGGGAAGCCCAACTTGCGGGCGGCCTCTTGCTGAAGTGTGGAGGTGGTGAAGGGGGGAGCCGGTGTGCGTTTGGTGGGGCGTGTGGTGATGGTGTCGATGGTGAAGTCGGCATTTTTGCAACGCTCTAAAAAGGCTTTTGCCTCTTGCTCTGTGGCGAAACGTTTGTTGAGTTCTGCGCGTAACAAGGTCACTATCCCTCCCTCGCCCGGCACTTCAAATAGGGCGGTGATGCGGTAAGCCGTTTCGGGCTCAAACTTTTGAATTTCGCGTTCGCGCTCCACGATTAAGCGAACCGCCACGCTCTGCACACGACCTGCTGAAAGACTGGGACGCACCTTGCGCCACAACACCGGCGAAAGTTTGAAACCAACCAAACGGTCGAGCACACGGCGGGCTTGTTGGGCGTCCACCAAATTGAGGTCGATGTGGCGCGGATGCTCTATGGCCGAGAGTATGGCGGGTTTCGTAATTTCGTGAAACACGATGCGGCGAGTCTCTTTCGGGTCAAGCCCGAGCACCTCGGCCAAGTGCCAAGAAATGGCTTCTCCCTCGCGGTCTTCATCGGATGCGAGCCACACAGCCTCGGCCTTTTTGGCTTGCGAGCGCAGTTCGCTCACCACCTTCTTTTTATCTGCTGGAATTTCATATTGTGGTTCGAAGGTCTTAAGGTCCACGCCGAAGTCTTTTTTCTTCAAGTCACGGATGTGACCATAGCTCGACATCACTTTATAGTCGGTTCCTAAATATTTTTCAATTGTCTTTGCCTTGGCAGGAGACTCTACTATCACCAAGTTTTTTTGCATCATGCCTATTCTTACGTTTCTGAAGTGTGCAGTTTCTTTGCCTTGCGACGTTATATTGCAGGCTCTATCTGCCTGAGGGTCGCCATTTTGCGTGCAAAGGTACGTTTATTTTTAAAATATTCCCCCCACCGCAACTTTTTTTCATACACCTATATATATAAGGAGCCCCTATCCACCCCATTATAATTCACCCCACAAAGCCATTTTCCATAGACTTTGTGGGGTGTACGTCCTTTCTTTTTATATTTCCGAAAGTTCCGAAATTGCTAACCCTGTGACTTGGGAAATCTGGTCATCCGCCATTCCCATTGCTTTCAATTGTCTTGCTATTTCCTTTGAGCGTGCCGTGCGTCCCTTAGCCTCACCTTGAGCCATACCCTCTTCTAGTCCTTCGGCTCGCCCTTCTGCTCGACCTTTGGCCTCTCCTTTTTCTAAACCTATTGCCATGCCTTCTTCCAGACCTTCCGAACGTCCCTCACAATAGCCATCGTCATGGCTAGTAGCGAAAAGGCTGCGCATGTGGCGCACCGATTCCATATAACGCTCGTAGGTTCTTCGTTCTTTGTCGGGCAAAGAGTCTATGCGAAGTTGGTCACGAGCTGCAGTCAAACCGGCCGTTTGGGTGTCGTCATCAATCTTTCCTGTTTTCAAAAACTCTATCCATTCATCAAGCGGAGTGGTGGCTATTTTATCGAAATCATTCACACGAAGAATGTAATATTCGGGGAATAATTCACCTGCGTCTTTACGAAGGTCTACATTCTTTTCTTTAATGCCGAGATAATTCTCGCTTTGTCGGGAAGAAAGTTTCAAAAGGTCATGAGGTTCATGCAATCCCTTAAACTCTGTTTTGCCGTGATACACATAATCCTTACCCTGCCCTAGTTCGAAGTAAACGATGTTGATGGAATAGATTTTGCGCACTCTGTCGTAAGAGTCACCTTTATCGATGTATTCGGTAATGGCTTTCGACACGCCATAGAGCATGCGATGAAAATAGGTGATTTCGTGATTGTTTTGTATCTCTACAATAATCAACTCCCCCCCTTCATCTTCGGCCAATATGTCCACACGGTTATACTTGTCGAGCATATCTTCTTGATTGCTTTCACTCTCGAGGAATTTCTGAATGGTCATTTTCTTACCAATCAAAGAGTAAAGCAATCCCTCCAACACCGCATGGTTGGCCTTGTTGCGGAGCAGGCGTTTCATAGCCCAGTCAAAGCGAATGTATTTGTCGTAATATCGTTCCATAGTCTTATACCTTATTATATAGCATCATTATGCTTTCTATCGGCAAATATAGGCATATTTATTGAAAGTTTCGCGAAGTGTCATCAAGTTTCTGGCATTTCTTAATCCCTTAACCGCTATGTTTATTCTTCCTCACCCCAAACTTGCCATTCGCACAAAAAATAATAACTTTGCGCCATTCAAACACACACACCTTCCCATGAAACAAGAACGAAGCGAAGCTGAGGTGCGCCACATCATCACCGCCAACGCGCCCTACACGGGCAACGTAAAGCGCATTCCGCAAGACATACAAAAAAAGGCGCTGCAACTTTGCTGGCAATTCAACACAATGCCGCCCACCCACCCCGAGGCACAAGCTGCCATTCTCAAGGAGTTATTAGGCACGTGGAACGAGCATGTAGTCATTCAGCCACACATTCATTTCGACTACGGCATCAACACCCACTTTGCAGGCGGCCACTTCACGCTCGTCAATTTCGACAGCGTGTTTCTCGACACCTCGCCCATCTTCATCGGCGAGAACGTGCTGATTGGCCCGAGGTGTGTGTTAGCCTGCGCGGGCCACCCCGTTCATTCCGAGCAACGCCTCACGGAGCCACTCACCACGAGCCGCCCCATTCACATTGGCCACAACGTGTGGCTCGGGGCTAGCGTCACGGTCATTGGCGGAGTGAGCATTGGCGATGGCTCGGTCATTGCAGCGGGAGCGGTTGTCACAAGCAACATTCCAGCGGGCGTAGTGGCCGGCGGCGTTCCATGCAAGGTTATCAGACCCATCACAGAGGCCGACCGCATCAAGCCCCACGAGGTGATGTTTTAATCACCTAAAATTATCCTTTACTTCTTATGCCTGTTAGCCCTACGTTGGCGTATCTCGGCTTTCTTCTTGGCCGACCCCGAGCCATGCAGCCCCGTGATGTAGGTTTTCTTCTTTGCTTTTGTTTTCACTTTGTTTTCAGCAGGTGCTTTCTTCAATTTGGCTCCTTTAAAAGTGATGCCCGACATCATTGCCTGGGTAATCTCATCATCTGAAGCTTTACGATCTGATATCATAATTTAGTTTGTTCGTTTGGTTTAGTATTTTATTACAACTCCTCTTTTAATTCGTTATACAAATCAACCGGACCGAGATGCCAATATTTAGTACTCTCTGTCGAAAGTTTCTTATAAAGTCGAGAGTGGTAGATGCGATTCAAGCATTCTTGCAGCGAAAAGCCGTAGTCGTCGTGCATATATTCCACCAACCAACTTATCTTGCCTGGCAAAAGCAAATGAAGATTGTTTTGATCAATTTGAAACATTCCTTTATAGGGTGGTTCTATAAATTAGCTTTGTCAGATTTTGGTGCTATTTTTCGTCCATTTTGTTTGTGAACGAAGGAGCATAGCGG
Source organism: Oribacterium sp. (assembly GCA_963656725.1). Lineage (GTDB taxonomy): Bacteria > Bacteroidota > Bacteroidia > Bacteroidales > Bacteroidaceae > Alloprevotella. The sequence continues at coordinate 9,499 of CAVKKI010000073.1, forward strand.
GCTATGTGACTGAGTGAACAAGCAAAATGGGCGGAAATATCGAGCAAGTGAGAGCAAAGAAAAACTTGTTTTGCTTTGCCGAGCGCAGCCGATATTCAAAAATCTTAAAAGAGCGCCGAAAGATGACAAAACGTCAAAGAACAGAATTAGTAATTTTAAAGGTGGTAATTTATAGAACCACCCTATATAGCTTCTTTCTCTTTCCTAATTTCAATAAACTCATCTATCTCCGCCATCAGCCACTGACGGCTTTGGGTGTGAAGCGTGTCGAAAAAATCACGAAGATAGTCCCCCACGCCATATTGCGTAAACAAATCAAACACCTTGTCGCCCGTTAGACCTTTCTCCGCACCATATTCTTCTATGCAAAATGCCACAAACAGCGCCACATCTTTTTCTTTCTTACTCATTTTCTCTTTGTTGAAGAATCACTCCACGACGGGATTTATTAACTTCGGAAACCATCACAAGTTCGAAAAATTCACCCACCACGCACAGTTCTAATTCTTTATCTAACACAAAGATAAACGTTTACTAGCACAAAAACGAGGAAATCCATGACTTTTTGCTCTTTTTGAGCACTTACAACTATTTTGCGCCCTAAGCGCTACTTCGCTCGCCCTGGGCTAAGTGCAAACATTGGGCTTGCAGCCCGAACTTATATAACCAACACACAATAGGTTGACACGTGAGCAATGCTTATGAAGTAATCTTTTTTTACGTGTTCTTACTCGGAGAGGGAAAGAACGAGGCGCAAGCCATGACGACTGTCGCGGTTGTTGGGATTGCTGCTGCCACGGGAAGAGGCACGGCAGCCCCGCGGCGCGTTGAACCAGCAGCCCCCACGGCACACGCGGCTCACCCCACTCGAAGCGCCCGTAGGATTGGTTACAGAATAACTTGGATAAGTGTGATAAGTGTCTTTCCAATCTTGACACAACTCTGATACATTACCCGACATATCATAAAGGCCTAATTCATTGGGGCGCTTCATGCCAACTGCATGTGGTTTGCTTCTCCTATCACTTCCATACCAAGCCACGTCGTCAAGGTTATTGCTTCCACTATATTGATAGCCTTGACTCTTCTTTCCACCCCGAGCGGCATATTCCCACTCGGCCTCAGTGGGAAGGCGGAATGTGCGATGAGTTAAGTTGTTTAATTTCTTAATAAATTTCTGACAATCATTCCAACTCACATTCTCCACAGGCATATTACCACCTTCAAATTTATAACAAGAAGGATTTTTTCCCATCACGGCTTGCCAAAGGGCTTGAGTCACTTCATATTTACCTATGTAATAATCATGGGTAAGCGTCACTTGATGAACGGGCTTCTCGTCATCCCACGGATTCTGCATTTCAGAAGTAGCCCCCATTTGGAAAGTGCCAGCCTCCACCTTCACCATCTCTATATTTACACCTTTCACGGGGATAACGAGCGTGTCTGAAGAGGAAGAGGAAGAAAAACCTCCCCCCTTCTCCCCAACATTAGCATCAGGCCGAACCAAAGTAAGAACATAAGTCATCCCGCTCTGCGCCCTTCCCAAACCATAATTAGAAAAATCCACAACCAGCGGAATGTAGTCTTTATGCAACACACGAAACTGCGACACATTCTTCACCACATACACCCAATACTCCCCTAGCTTCTGCTCCACCTTCTTCACACCCCCTCCATCAAACTTCGCCCCGTCGAGCGCAAGGCCCACTTGAACTAAGGCGCACTTCTGACCATTCAAATCAAACACAGGCTGACTTTGAGCCGACACATTGCCCTCGTCCACAATAAAACGCTTCACCTGCAACTCTTGCGCCATGGCGTTTAACACTAGCACAAAGACCAGCATCAGCGTGTATATAATTCTTTTCACCATCTTTTTATTGCATGCTTTATAACTCTGCTTTCTTTTGAAAACAAAATGAGAGAACAAAAATACAAATTAATCCGAGAATTTTTATGTCTTTTTCAATGAATTTCCTCTTTTATAAAACCATTTACTAAGTAGGTGTTCAAAAATATTTTTATGTAACGAATGGAACAATAACCAATGCGGGCTGAAAGCCCAATGTAT
>CAVKKI010000074.1:0-11555 GCA_963656725.1 Oribacterium sp.
GCAACCTACATTCGTCAAGATGCGTACACTTTTGTTAGAAACAAAAGATATTAACATCTTTTACCCCCCCGTTTTGCTTATTAACGTTTTTACTCTATATTTGCAGCGGTTGATATAGAAATGTTGTGAATATAAGGGATTGAGGAAACTATTGAGAGATAACATTTCTGCATCAAAATTGACTTTAAACTTGTCATTACCTACGAAGAAAACAACAAATATCTATCACTTAAAACTTTTATAAAAAATGAAGAAATTTACCCTATTTCTCACCATGCTTCTTGCCTTAGTGGGAAGCAAGGCGCAAGCCGACACCGACGACGGCTTGCTCGATCGCACCAGTTGGTCGATTACCACGTCTAGTGAATGTACCGATAATTCTTCCACCGGCTATGGTCATGCAAACCACATTATCGATGGCAACACCACTAGCTACTGGCACACCTATTGGAATGGAGCCTCAAACGCCTCGGGCGACCAAACGGAGAATCTTCCCCAATTCTTCATCGTAGACCTCGGCGAGGTAAAGGAATTTAATAGCTTTGCCTATCTGCCTCGCGCCACTTCAGGCGGAGGAGCTAACGGCACAGCCACTCACATCAAAATGTTTGTCAGCACCGATGCATTCGACACCTCGGCCTCTTCGGCTTCTGCCATCGTTAGCGCCCAAACTGCCACTCCCGCCTTCGATATGGATTTGAGCTATAGCAGCGATGCCTTTACGCAATATAAGGTGGGAACCTCTGAAACCACGCTTTCGGGTCGCTACGTGATGTTCGTTATCACTGCTGCCAACGTAGGCGCGGTTAAAAACAAATATGCCTCTTGCTGCGAATTCTATCTAGGTTCGAAAGGCGACGCTAGCTATTATAGCTTAATTGACGAGAGCAAGATTACAGCGCTTGAAAGCAATTCAGGTACAAACTTGGGTCAGTACAACGCAACCAAAGTTAATGATTTAAGAACCAAGTACACTAACAAAACGCTGACCATTACAGAGTTTTATAACGCCCTCAACAGTTCCTTATATCTTGTTCCCGAAGTTGGCAAATACTATCGTTTTGTTTCGAAAAGAGCATATGATAGCAGCGTGCTCGGTATGAACGGCTCTTATGTAAACGTCACCGCAAATTCGGCACAAAACACTGACGCCAACAACATTTGGAAACTTGTGGCAATCGATGGAGAAGATGGCGTGAAGTTTGAGAACCCGAACACGGGTAAATATATCGGCGCGCTTGCAGCAGCTCCTGCGTCAGCCAGCACCTCTCCTGCTCTAACAGATTTTACAAACGGTTCAAAGTTCACACTTCAACCCACTGGTGATGGATCATTCTATCTTTTGGATGGAAATAGCCATAAGATGAATTGCGAAAATTCTGGTATTATCGACTATTGGGACACAACTACATCGTGGGGAGCAACCGTTACAAGCAACCGCTGGCTCATCACCGAAGCCACAAGCATTGACGTAGCTTTGGCTAGCGTAACGGGCAAAACGAGCACTTACGCTTCAGCTTACCTTCCTTTCAGCATTTCGGGTGTTGAAAACGCTACGGCCTATCTTGGCGCATTCAATAGCGACAAAACCTCTTTGCAGATGACCGAAACCGAGAGTGTGCCCGCCAATACTGGTTTTGTACTCGTTAGCGAAGACGGCAACGCAACCGCCACACTCACCTTCGGCGACAGTTCTGCCGAGACCACGAACAACGCGCTCACGGGTACAAAAGAAACCATCACCTTCAGCGACGACAACGACACCCGCAGCAGCTACCTTGTGTTTGGTGTGAACAGCGGCAACGTGGGCTTCTACACTCCCTCGTCAAACGTAGCTAAAATTCCTGCCAACAAGGCTTATCTCGACGCTAGCGCCCTGAGCCAAAGCGCCATTGCGCTGAACTTTGGTGGTGGCGACGTTACGGGCGTCACTTCGGCTCAAGCAGAAAGCGCAGCAGCCAATGCTCCAATTTTCGACCTCAGCGGCCGTCGCGTAGTGAAGGCTAGCAAGGGTGGTGTTTACATTCAGAATGGTAAGAAATTTGTGAAGTAACACAATTCTCCTTTCTAAAACCCTAACTTTATCAACTTATTAATTAAGAAGACAATGAAACAGAAATATATCACTCCCGCTAGCCAAAGCGTGTCGCTTCACGTGGAAGCGCCCCTTTTGTCGAATAGCTTTGAAATCAGCACCGCTAAACAAAGTGATGCTGTGATGAGCAACGAGCAGCAATGGAACGGCGGCGGCATTTGGTCGACTAACGACGACAACGAATAAAAAAAGGAAACATTAAAAACGTGCAGACACAAAATGTCTGCACGTTTTTTGTTTAAAGTAGGGAGCACTTGGGGGGCGACGCGTCCCGCGTCGGGGCAAGCACAAATGCAAAATAAACAGCTCTTTCTCAAAAAAAAGAGAAAGAGCTGCTTAATTATAATATTGTTTTCTATTAGCATTTCTACTTGCCCCGACGCGGGACGCGTCGCCCCCCAAGAGCTAGTCGCCCCCCAAGAGTAGGTGCGCTTTAATATTGCATCGAGAAAGTAATGCCGCGGCGCATCATATCTTTAAGCACGGGCGAAAGGCGGCGCACAAAGTCGTCGTAAGAGCGCTTTGAGGCGGGGCTCCACCCCACTTCGCTTAAAGCAATGGCACGGGGATAGGCTTGATAGTAAATGCGTTCGGGCGTGTTGATGCACTCGCTCCAAAGCGTGCCGGCCACACCAAAAAGGTTGTTGCGCTCAAACTCCTCGCCCATGCCCCAAGCGGGGTCGAGAGCGTAGGTTTGCTTAAGAGGAATGATAGGCATGCCCCAATTGATTTCGGGCATGTCGCCACCGGCCATGGGATAGTCGAGGTAGCAATGCTCGCCAGGGCAGAGCATGATTTTGGCATTGTTCTGCACAGCGGCTTCAAGGGCACGCTTCGTCAAGCCGTGACGCCAAGAGAAGGTGACGCAACCGGGCTGAATTTTCTTAAAGTCGGTTTCATACCAAAACATCGGCGTTTTATTGTACTTCGTGCGTAGGGTGTCGATTACGCGATTGAAGAGGTACTCTTGCAAGCGCCAGTTTTCAGAGCGGTCGGTAGTGGTGATGCCAAGCTTTACTTTCAAAGCCTTACATTTTTCGCAGGTGGTCCAGCAGTCGAGGGCGGGGTTACCGGCCTCGTCGCCACCAAGGTGAATGTAGGGCGAGGGGAAAATGTCGGCCAATTCTTTAAACACATTGCCGAGGAACTCGTAGGTAAACTCGTTGCCAGGGCAGAGCAAATTGTCGCTCACACCACAAGTGGTGCGAATGGGCACTTGCTTCGCGCCGCAAGTGAGTTCGGGATAAACGTGGATGGCGGCCACTTCATGGCCCGGCATTTCCACCTCGGGCACCACTTGAATGTGATATTGTGCGGCGTAGGCCACTAGCTCGCGCATTTGCTCTTGTGTGTAGTAGCCCGAAATAGGCACAAGCATATCGTCCATGCCCACACGCGAGGAGGCCTCAGCCGTAAGGCGGGGATATTTCTTAATCTCAATGCGCCAAGCCTGGTCGTCGGTGAGGTGCAGATGCACGGTGTTGTATTTGTAGCGAGCCATCTCGGGGATGAAAGCCTTGAGTTCGTTGAAGGGAATGAACGTGCGGCAGGGGTCGAGCATGAGTTCGCGAATGTGGGTGCGCGGAGCGTCGCTGATGCTGAGTTGCGGAATTTCTTCGCAGCAGTTGCTAGAGCCGTCGCCACGAAGCAGTTGGTCGAGCGTCATCAAGCCATAAAACACGCCTGTGGCGGTTTTGCCGTGAATGTCAACGCCTTTTTCGGTCACTTCGAGCGTGTAGGCTTCATCGTCAGCAAGTGTAGGGTCGAGTCCTAACGACAGCACTACCTTACCCACGAGTTTCGGATTTTTCACCTTGGGCAAACGGGCTTTTAACACAGCCTCGGCCTGGGTGCATTCATTAGCTAGCCCCTCGGCGGCTAGTACCTCCCATTTGCGGTTGACGCTAAGGGCATTGCCTTGCTTCACGTTAAGCTGCACGGGCACGGGAATGAGCACTTGCTCGGGCTGGCAAAGTTTGTTTTCGTTGTCGGGGGTGGAATAGAATCGGCTCCAACCCGCGGCCTTGCGATAACGCATTTCGCTGCCTTTCGGCACGATGAGTTTCACCTTCTTGCGGTCGATGCCTTCGAAAGTAGATGCCACTGCCGCAGGGGGCGTGGTGGAGGTGACGCGCAGTGTGCGCAAGCCACTCAAACGGGCAAAGGCAAATTCGCCTAGCGAGGGCGTGCCATTAATCGTAACCTCTTTCAGCGCCGTGCAACTTGAAAAAGCGGCGTTGCCCACTCGGGTGACCGACTGAGGCAGGGTGAGCTGCGTGAGCGAGGTGCAAGCGAAAAAGGCTTGCGACCCGATGGTTTTCAAGTTCGAGGGCATAAGTATGCTCTTCAGCGCATGGCGCGAGTGGAAAGCGTTGTTGGGAATGTCTTCGCAATCGGCAGCGCTAAGGTCGGCCGTTTCGAGCTGATAGCAGAGGTCGCGCATTTGGCGGAAGTCGGAATTGCCCGAAGTGGAGAGTTTGCCAAGAAGTTTCAGTTGCTTGGCAGCGGCCTTTTGTTCGGGTTGCAGTTCGTCCATGCGGTTCACGGTTTGCGCCGAGAGGCCCAAAGCGAAAAGCGAAAAGGCCAGAGTGAAAAGAGTTTTCATTTTCTGGATTTAGGGATAGGTTATAAAGGATTTCTGTTATTTCTCTTTCGAATGATTTTTACCACGAAAAGAAGATTTTTACCATTTCAGCAAGCGTTCACCGCTTTCAAGCTCTTCAATGGTCACTTTCACAGCATCGCCAGGCAACAAATCCTCAATGAGTTCGGGCCATTCAATAAAGCAGAGCGCGCCCGAATAGAAATAGTCTTCGTAGCCCATGTCATACACCTCGTCGATTTTCTTAATGCGGTAGAAGTCGAAGTGATAGATAAGTTCGCCTGTGGTGTCAGAGCGATATTCGTTGACAATGCTAAAGGTGGGCGAGTTGACCACATCGGTCACGCCGAGCGCCTCGCACACGGCTTTAATGAAGGTGGTTTTTCCGGCGCCCATTTTGCCATAAAAGGCAAACACGGTGTTTTGGTCGATGGCCTCAATGAAGGCTTTTGCCGCAGCGGGCATATCGTTGAGTGTGGGGATGGTAATTTCCATTATATATAGGTATGGGGAAAGGGAAGTTTTTTTATTCTACGTGTAAAAAATCGAGCAACTGCTTCACGCTCTCTTCGAGCGATAGTTTCGAGGTGTCGAGACTGAGTGCGGGGTGCTGAGGAGCCTCAAAGGGGGCGGAGATGCCGGTGAAGTTTTTCACCTCGCCACGGCGAGCACGAGCATAAAGGCCTTTCACATCGCGGCGCTCGCACTCTTCGAGCGGAGTGGAGATGTAGATTTCTTTAAAATCGTTTTCACCAATAATGTTTTGAGCCAACTGTCGAAGGTCCTCCGTGGGACTCACGAAAGCGGCAATGGTGATGATGCCAGTGTCTACAAAAAGTTTGGCCACCTCGGCCACGCGGCGAATGTTCTCTAAGCGGTCTTCGGCCGAAAAGCCGAGGTTGGAGTTGATGCCCGTGCGAATGTTGTCGCCATCGAGAATGCGGCAGAGCAGTCCGCGCTTGTGCAGTTCACGCTCCAAAGCAATGGCCACGGTGCTTTTTCCGCTACCGCTTAAACCGGTGAACCAAAGCATCACGCCTTGCTGATGGAGCAGTGCTTCTTTGTCGGAGCGCTGCAACATGCGGTCGAATATGGGATAGATGTTTTCAGTTTTCGTCATGATGTTGCAAAGATAGTTCTTTTTTCGGGGGAGGGGAAGAAAATGACGTGGAAAGGTTTTTATTATTAGTCGTTGGGGGATTTTTAGGGAGTAGCAAGGAAAATGTTTGTTCTCTTCTCTATTGTTTTTTGGCAAACAAGCAATTGTCTCGTTATTTGTTAACGGAATAAAATGCTTGCACTCGTGCAAGCAAAACCCAAAATAGCACAAATGTTGCATCAAAATAGTACAAATGTTGCATCATCCCCTCCAGGGAGTTTTACACGAATTTTTCTGTTGCTTGCACCAATTGCTTGCACTCAATTGATTATCAATGCATTCCACAGTGTAAGCAGCAAAATTCGTTGCTTGCACTGGTGCAAGCACTTCCGGGGGCGACGCGTCCTGCGTCGGCGAGAGAAAAATGTGCTATTTTTACCTTATTTAAATATTTAAATGAAAGAACAAGACATTCGTAGGCATTCAACAGCCCTCTAGCGTCGCTTCTTGCCCCGACGCGGGACGCGTCGCCCCCCAAGTGGTAGCGCCAGTGCTTGAGGGCTTTCACTATCAAGCCACTAGTTTTTCTTATCAAGCCACTAGTGACGCACACTTAAGCCACTAGTTTTTCCTATTAAGCCACTAAGTAACACTGCGAGCGAGTGTAAGCAACACATTCTGCTGCTTACACTAGCGAAACGATTGATTATCAATGCAGTGCAAGCAATTTGTGCAAGTAACAGTAATTAGTGCAAGTAAAGTTATAGGGGAAGGAATGTATAGAATTTGGGGACGACGCGTCCCGCGTCGGCACAAAAAGATACGCTAACATACTAATCCATCATACGTATCGATTTATTTAATGCGCATTAATTTAATGGCCATTAAATTAATGCGCATTAAATTAGCACACATCACTTCCACCGAATCTTTTTCATCACCAGTCGTCCGCGCTTCACCACCCAAGTGTGAGCCAAAGCCGTGCGCAACTTTGCATCTAAAATAATGAGCGTGACGGAAACGAGAATGAGCAGAATGCCGCAACTAATGCGCAACGTGAGCACCTCACCCATCAGCGCAATGCCCAACACGGCTGCCGTGACGGGCTCGAGTGCACCCATGATGGCTGTGGGTGTGGAGCCGATGTGCTGAATGGCCATGGCCATAAACACTAGCGAAATCACAGTGGGCACAAGACCAAGCACTAGGGCATAGCCCCACTCTGAGGGTTGCTGCAATAAAACGATTGCCCCCTCGCCCGTGAACACTTGGCTGAGCATAGAAAAAAGAGTGACGCAAAGCAGGCAGCTAAACATAGCATAGAAGGTGAGTTTGGAACTCGACATCACAATGCCGCTGCGATTAACTATAATAATATAAAGCGCATAAGAAAGGGCCGAAATTAGAATGAGCACAATGCCCGCCAAGGCGATGGGCCGCCCACTGTCGTCTTTATAAAGCAAGGCAATGCCGCCAATGGTGAGCAGTATGGCTAGAAGAGAGGGCCACTTGAGCCGTTCCTTAAAGAAGAGGGCCATAAGTAGGGCCGTAAACACGGGATAGGCAAAGACCAACGTGGCAGCCACACCACCCGACATGTAGTGAAAACTAATGAAGTAGGTGACGGAGGATAGGGCGAACACTAAACCCAACACGCCCAACACGCAAGCTTCCTTACGCGTAACGGCAAAACTGCGCTTCTGCACGGCAAGCAGCAAGCCGAGCAGCAACGTGCCGAGAAAGAAACGATAAAACAAAACTGTGTTGGAATTGTAGCCCGATGCATAGAGCGACTTGGCGCAAACGGGATTGAAACCGTAGCTCACGGCAGCGATGCAACCGTAGAAGTAGCCTTTGAGTTGATTACTGATTGGCATTATGAAAAAGGTTTTGTGAAAGGAGCAATCCCCAATACATTGGCATTGCTCGCTCATTATCGACCGCAAAATTACGCTGAAACACGATAAAATCGGTACCAACGAAGCGAAAAAGCAGATTTTTTTGAAGAAAATAGAAAAAAGTGGCCGAAAAATTTGGATTGTGCTGCAAAAAGCAGTACTTTTGCACTCGCAATTCGGGATGTAGCTCAGTCCGGTTAGAGTACGCGTCTGGGGGGCGTGGGGTCGCTGGTTCGAATCCAGTCTTCCCGACTAGCAATTGCAAAGCAGTTATTCTTCAAAAAGAATGACTGCTTTTTGTTTGTCCCCTCTTCTCGTAAAAAGGAAGGCGCAACGTTTTGCCGAAGGCGGTATATGTGCTAACTTTGCACCTTGTATGAACAACGACAACATCTTATATTCGCAACCCGTGCTCGACTTCGTCACCGTGAGCACCGAATATTGCAAATACTTGGAGCAACTTGAGGGCACTGAGCAGCGCGACTTTTGCCACGTGATGCTTGCCCTTCTGCCCATGATTTACCTGAAAGCCACAATGATTAAGAATGCGCCCGAGGCCGAGGGATGGAACGAGAAGCAACTCACCGAGGCCGACTACGACTTCGTGCGCTCGAAAGTGGCCCAGGTGATGGGGGCTAACGACGATTTCCTCGACGTGTTTGTGGAGGACTTTAAATTTTCAGAACAACCCGTGCTCTGCACCATCAGCGAAAACCTGGCCGACATTTATCAGCAACTGCGCGAACTGGTGGAAACCTTCCGCAATGGATATGAAGACGCGATGGAGGTGGAGCTGAGCGAAGTGCTCGAAGAGTTCCGCATGCAATGGGGACAAAAGTTGTTGAACGCGCTGCGTGCCTTGCACGACGCCAATTACCAAAACATCTAAAAGGTGCGAAAGCTATTTAAACATACCGATAAAAACTATGTGGCCAAGTTGCCACGCTATGCCTACGAAGGGAAAATTGTGGTGGTGCAAAGCGCCAGCGAGGCCGAACGAGCCGTGGCCGTGTTGCAACGCTCGCCCATCTTAGGCATCGACACCGAAACACGACCCGCCTTCCGGAAAGGCGAAATGCACAAAGTGGCCTTGCTGCAAGTGGCCAACGAAGAGGTGTGCTTCCTCTTCCGCATGAACGAGCTGGGCTTTCTGCCCTGCATGGCTAGGCTCTTGGCCGACCCCGACGTGCTGAAAGTGGGTCTTTCACTTAAAGACGACTTCCGCATGTTGCGCTTGCGCGACGAGTCGTTCACACCCGCCGGCTACATCGATCTGCAAGACTTTGTGAAAAAAATGGGCATTGAAGACATGAGCCTTCAAAAACTCTACGCCAACGTGTTTGCCCACCGCATCTCAAAAAGCGCCCGACTCTCTAACTGGGAGGCCGACGTGCTGACCGACTCTCAAAAGGTGTATGCCGCCACCGACGCCGTGACCTGCATCCAACTCTATAAAGAATTAAGCACACTAAACGAAAACAAGCAATATCAACTCATTGCTCCACAAATAGCCCCTCAACCCTCACACAATGAAAAAGCAATGCAAGCGTAAGGGCCACGCTGAAGAACTGCCCACCTTCTTGCCCGAAGGAGATTACGACGCCAACATCATCACCCTCTTCTTGCGACGCGGCAAGAGCGAAAGTTTGAAACGCTTCCACCCCTGGGTGTTCTCAGGAGCCATTGCCGGCGCTAACGGGGCGCTGACCGAAGGCGACGTGGTGCGCGTGGTGTCGGCCGAAGGCGAACTTATGGGCTATGGGCACTACCAAATTGGCTCCATCGCCGTGCGCATGCTCACCTTTGAAGAGGAGACAATTGACGCCTCCTTTTGGGTGAGCCGACTGAGCGAAGCCTTCGGTTTGCGACGCGCCCTGATGCTCACGGGCCGAGAAGACAACAACATCTATCGCCTAGTGCACGGCGAAGGCGACCGCTTGCCCGGACTCGTGGTTGACGTTTACGGCAAAACGGCCGTGATGCAAGCTCACTCCGTGGGCATGCACCGCTCACGCATGGAAATTGCGCACGCCTTAGTGGAGGCTTCAAACGGACTGATTGAAGACGTTTACTACAAATCGGAGACCACCCTACCCTACAAAGCCGACCTTCACCAAGAGAACGGCTTCCTCGTGGGCGAAGACGACGGCAACATCGCCACCGAAAACGGACTGAAATTCCACATCGACTGGTTGCGCGGACAGAAAACGGGCTTTTTCGTTGACCAACGCGAAAATCGCTCCTTACTTGAGCATTACGCTCACGGCCGCAACGTGCTCAACATGTTTTGCTACACAGGCGGCTTCAGCGTCTACGCTATGCGCGGCGGTGCCAACCTAGTGCATTCCGTTGACTCGTCAGCCAAAGCCATCGAGCTGACTCGCGCTAACGCCGAACTCAATTTCCCCGGTGACTCACGCCACGAGGCTTATGCCGAAGACGCCTTTAAATTTCTTGAAACGGCGGGTAGCAACTACGATCTCATCGTGCTCGACCCTCCCGCCTTCGCTAAGCATAAAGATGCCCTACCCCGAGCGTTGAAGGGCTACACTCGCCTCAACGCCATCGCCTTCCGCAAAATCCGGAAAGGCGGCATCGTGTTCACCTTCAGCTGCTCGCAAGCCGTCAATAAAGATCAATTCCGCCTTGCCGTCTTCACCGCAGCCGCACAAAGCGGGCGCCACGTGCGCATCCTCCATCAACTGCATCAACCAGCCGACCACCCCATCAACATCTACCACCCCGAGGGAGAATATCTCAAAGGATTGGTGCTTGAGGTAGAATAGGAGAAACCTTTATCACCAGAATTCATTTCTCTATAAACGACCTACGGGTAAGAGTTTCATTTTTTTCGATGCTCTTACCCGTAGGTCGTTTATTTCAACTTTTATTTTAAGGGTGGTTCTATAAATTAGCTTTGTCAGATTTTGGTGCTATTTTTCGTCCATTTTGTTTGTGAACGAAGGAGCATAGCGGGCTATGTGACTGAGTGAACAAACAAAATGGGCGGAAAAGAGCGCCGAAAGATGACAAAACGTCAAAGAACCGAATTAGTAATTTAAAAGGCGGTAATTTATAGAACCACCCTTAAGCCTAAACCCGTCACCTTTTGCTCTTTGCTAGCGTGTGTGGAGCAAAGGGCAAGGGGTGCGGGTTTGGTGTGATGCATTAGCTTTGAGTGCCTGCTTCGTCGGTGGCAGGTGTGTTAGAGTTGCTTTCTTCGTTGGCTGGAGCTTCGTCGGCCGTGGTTTCTTCAGCAGCGGGTGCTTCGACAGGTTCGGTAGCGGGTGCTTCAGTGGCGTCTTCAGTGGCGGGTGCTTCGGGAGCTGCTGCGGCGTTGTCGTCGTCTTCAAACTCAGCCTTCAACACGCGAATTACGTCGTCCACAGTGTCTTCCTCGAGGTCGGCTTTTTCTACGAGCATTTCGCGCGGTGCGTTGAGCACGTCTTTAGCTGTTTCGAGGCCGATGCCCTTGATGGCGTCGATTACCCACTGATCAATTTCGTCAGCGAATTCGTCGAGATAGATGTCTTCCGACTCTTCTTCGCCTTCCACTTCACGGAACACGTCGATGGTATATTCAGTAAGCATGGAGGCCAACTTGATGTTCATACCGCCTTTACCAATGGCCAAGCTAACTTCTTCGGGACGCAAGTAAACCTCGGCTTTCTTCTCTTCGGGGTGGAGCACCACATTCGACACTTGAGCTGGATTGAGGGCGCGTTGAATGAAGAGAGCATCGTTTTGGGTAAAGTTGATTACGTCGATGTTTTCGTTGTGTAACTCGCGAACCACGCCATGGATGCGGCTGCCTCTCACACCTACACAAGCGCCTACGGGGTCGATGCGATCGTCGTAGCT
>CAVKKI010000075.1:0-11440 GCA_963656725.1 Oribacterium sp.
TGGCCCATTCGCTTTATGAGAAACTCACAAACGATGAATTTACAAAAACCATTGTACTTTTCCCCAATAAGCGTGCCAGCCTTTTTTTAAATAAGTACTTGTTAAAGGAGTGTGGTGGTGAGAGTATGTGGGCGCCCACCTACCTCACGATTAGCGAATTCTTTCGTTCGTTAACTTCCATTCAAGAGGCCGACCCTATTGACACGGTTTGTCGCATTTACAAACATTATGTGCGACTAACTCACTCAGCCGACACGCTCGACTATTTCTATGGTTGGGGGGAACGTATGTTGGCTGATTTTGATGACATCGACAAAAATCTCGCTGATGCTCGTGCGGTGTTTAAAGACCTAAGGGAATATGAGAGTATAGGGAGCGACGACGACATTCACAATTATCTTGATGAGGAGCAGATTGAACAATTAGAGCGTTTTTCAAGAGATTTTTCAGTGAAAAATCAGACGGAAATTCGGGGACGTTTCAAGCAGCTGTGGAACGTAATGTATGAACTTTATGAGAGCGTTCGGGCCGATCTTTCGAACGATGGTTTGGCTTATGAAGGACAGCTTTTCAGACAAGTGATTGAAGGCCTTCAAACGATGGGAGAAAAACCGAAGGCAGAGACTGATAAAGGCGTCATCACTTTGCCCCGCCATGTGCATAACATTGTTGTGGTGGGCTTTAACGTACTCGACAAGGTGGAGCAAGAGTTATTTGCCACGCTTAAGCAGCGAGGTTATCGTATGCTTTATTATTGGGATTACGACACCTCTTATTGCCACCCTCACGAAAAGGGGGGGCGAAGCGGAGCGGCCGAGTTTTCGGGAGCGGGTTATTTCATTTCGAAAAACGTGGAGCGCTTTGACAATGAATTAGGGGCAGGGGAGTTTGATAATTTGAGCGAAAGAGACTCACACATCACGTTTCTCTCGGCCGACACAGATGCAATTCAGGCGCAGTTCACGAACGAATGGCTGAAAGACAAGGCATTTAACGAAAAGACAGCCGTTGTGCTTTGCGATGAACAGTTGTTGCAACCTGTACTCTATGCCCTTCCATCGGCTGATGAAACGATGGTTAAGGAGGATACAAAAGGAGTAAAGAATGAACTTTCGAAGGCTAAGCAAGTGAACATTACGAAGGGTTTTGCTCTCACTCACACCATTGCCTATGCCGAGGCTTTAAATGAACTTGACAATATCTTTCAGCAGATTCCTAACAACGATGTAACGAGTCAAAAAGTGATGGATGTGCTTGAGCAGGTACGCCACTGCTTGCGTGAGAAGGCTACGGCTTTTAATCTATGGAGCAAAAAGGGGAAAGAGACGGTTACTGCGGCCGATGAGCGCTCATTGAATGATGAGGAGCAAGATGCAGCCACTACGTGGAAAGAAATTTTACACAAGGAGTCGTACTATCTGGTTTATAAGACGCTCGGTAGATTTCAATATTTGATTAAGCTTGGGCGCATTCCTCAACAAGCCGATGGTCGGCTATTGCTTCAGCCTTCCACCCTATTGCGTCTTATCAAGCAGGTGCTTTCCACTCTCACGGTGGCATTTCACGGTGAACCCGCTGTAGGACTGCAAGTGATGGGTGTACTTGAAACACGCTGTCTTGACTTTGAACATGTGTTGATGTTGTCAGTGGGCGAGGGTATTCTTCCACAGCGTAATAGTGAGAAATCGTTCATTCCATTTCTTATTCGTGAACGTTATGGACTAACCACCTACGTACGAAAAAATTCGGTTTATGCCTATTATTTCTATCGCTTGTTGCAGCGATGCTCGAGTGTGACGCTCGCATATAATGCCTCTGCCTCGGTCACCCAACGTGGGGAGATGTCGCGATTTATGAGCCAAATGCTCATCGATCCTCTGTTTAAGGGACGCATTATCTGCAAACAACTCACAAGTACTCCCCTACCCTCCACTCCTGAGGATGCCTCAGTTGCCCCCCTTAAACAAGGCACGCCATTTTGCACGAGGTTTTCTCCCTCATCGTTAAACACCTACTTAAGATGTCCGAGAAAGTTTTACTACGAGCATCGCGGACTCAAGATGCCACAGCGAGTGAACGGAGTGATTGATCCTCGTGATCTTGGCACGCTTTTCCACAAATGCTCAGAGTTGCTTTATAACGACTTGAGCAATATGGGCTCAAAGGCCATTTATGCGACAGACTTGCTAGAGGTGAAGCGCGATTGGGGGTACGTGTCGCGAGCGATTGACCGTGCATTTGAGGAGGTCGACGTGGCTCGCACCCTGATTGTGGAAGACACGTTGCGAAAATACGTGGAACTACTCTTAAAGTTTGAGAGCAATGGTGATGCTAGCCTAGCGCAGCGCTTTTGGTTGAAGAGCACGGAAAAGAAGGTACAGACCCGTGTGAAGGTACCTTATGCAGGTGAGGAAGTCGAGGTGAACTTGGTGGGCGAGATTGACCGCCTCGATGTAGCTGAACTCACACACCCAGAAGGCGGCACTCTTCGCTGCCTTCGCATCATCGATTATAAAACGAATGGCGAACCTCGTGCCTTTATTGATGTGGAATCGTTGCTTTATGAACGATCGCATGATAAGGACCAAAAGTATAATTTTCAAACTTTTCTTTATAGTTACATTTTGACTCATCTAAAGGGAGCGGATGGTGATGAGCCTTGTCCAGCCGACCGAAAACTTTTGACCGAGGTGAGCGATTTGCCTATTAGCTTGGCGCTCTATTATATTCCGCGAATGTCGCAAACCAATTTTCAACCTTATCTATTTCGGAAGGTGAAAGGCAATGGGAATAAGAATAAGGAGAAACTCATTCTTGACATACGAGAGTATTCCGACGAGTTTGAAGCGAGTTTGCTAAGGCTTTTGAGTGAGATTATCGACCCAAATAATCCATTTGAGCGTCGCTACGATGAGAAACTTTGCGATTATTGTGACTTTCGTATGCTTTGCAAAAGGACGGTGAGCCAGTAATGCTCTTTCACTCGCAATAAGAAAAGGAAAAAGGAAGAAATATCCCGCTAAGGTGGTTTTGAAAAAAAGAGAACCACCTTGGCGGGATAGGTTTTGCAAGAATTTTAGAGCGTGAAGGCTATTCTTAGCTTTCACAACTTTTTTTAGGCTTTCGTCTAGGTCTTAGTCTTTTTCAATTTCGTCTTTTCTTCTTTTTAACACTACTGCTGAACGCGCAGGAAGATAAAGTTTGAGCCAACCTTTTCCTTCTTTAGCAAGCAGGGGGTCGAAGTTGGTGAAGTGAGTGAGGGTGTCGTCGGCAAATCCGTTTCCACCAAATTGGGGGGAATCGGTGTTAAGGGTTACCTCATAGGCACCTTCAGCCACTCGAAAACCATAACCTTCGTAAGAACGTGTCGGTGAGAAATTGAATACGAACACTAAATCTCCTCTTGTATAGGCCATAACTTGATCGCCATCATCGTGCCACACCTCCTTCACTTCGTAGCGACGAATATCAGGCATGGTGGTACGCAACAAACTAATCATAGCTTTATCGAAATCGCCTAAATAGTGGTAACAAAGGTCAAGATTATCCACAAGATTCCATTGTCTTCGGGCATAGCGGTAGCTCCATCCGTTGCCCTCACGTGGGAAGTCAATCCACTCGGGATGTCCAAACTCGTTTCCCATGAAGTTAAGATATCCTCCGTTGAGCGTGGATGCAGTGACAAGTCGAATCATTTTGTGGAGTGCAATACCTCGATGCACGTTGTCGTTTTCATCTCCTTTTTTAAAGTGCCAATACATATCGGCATCAATGAGTCGAAATATGAGGGTTTTGTCTCCCACAAGAGCTTGATCGTGGCTCTCGCAATAGGAAATGGTGCGCTCATCAGCACGTCGATTCGTGAGTTCCCAAAGAATGGCTGAAGTGTGCCAATCCTCATCGCGTTTTTCTTTGATTGTTTTAATCCAAAAGTCGGGAATATTCATGGCCATACGATAGTCGAAACCGTATCCACCATCATTAAAGGGGGCAGCTAATCCAGGCATACCGCTCACTTCCTCAGCAATGGTGATGGCTTTGGGGTTGACTTCGTGAATAAGTAGATTGGCTAACGTAAGGTAGCAGATCGCGTTATCGTCTTGATGCCCATTGAAGTAGTCTGCATATCCGTTAAAACTTTCACCTAAGCCATGACTGTAATAGAGCATAGAGGTGACACCATCGAATCGAAAACCGTCGAAATGGAACTCAGTGAGCCAATATTTGCAGTTAGACAGTAGGAAGTGGACCACCTCGTTTTTCCCGTAGTCGAAGCAGAGACTATCCCATGCTGAGTGTTCTCGTCGAGGAGAAGGATAGAAGAATTGGTCGGGGTTACCAGCATAGTTGCCCAACCCTTCCACTTCGTTTTTCACGGCGTGACTATGCACAAGGTCCATGATGACTGCTATGCCAGCTTGATGTGCTTCGTCTATAAGTTGCTTAAGTTCATCGGGGGTTCCAAATCGGCTACTTGGTGCGAAGAAAGAGCTAACGTGATAACCGAAACTTCCATAATAGGGGTGTTCAGCTATAGCCATGATTTGCAAGCAGTTGTAGCCATCGGCAATGACACGTGGCAACACATTTTCTCGGAATTCATTATAAGTGCCCACTTTTTCTGCATCTTGCGACATTCCGATATGGCATTCGTAGATGAAGAGTGGAGCCTTCCGTGGACTAAAATTTTTCACTTTCCACTCATAAGGCGCTTTAGGTGTCCATACCTGCGCACTAAAAATTTTTGTTTGCTCGTCTTGTACCACTCTTGTGGCCCAAGCTGGTACACGCTCACCCTGTCCATCTTTCCAATGAATAGATAGTTTGTATAAATCAAGATGATGGAGTTTTTTTGCGCTAAGTTTCAATTCCCAGTTTCCAGTTTCATCAATAGGATGCAGAGCGTAATCGGGGTGCTCAGTCCAATTATTAAACGGACCGATAAGGTAGATGGCTGTGGCTGTAGGAGCCCACTCACGTATTACCCATTGACGTGCTGTGCGGTGCAGGCCGAAATAAAGATGTCCATCGGCGAAGTCGCTAAGCGTGGTTTTGCCTTGAGTTAGCTCTAGCTGTTTTCGTAAGCAATAATCATGTCGTCCCTGTATGGCTTGCTCGTAGGGTTGTAACCAAGGATCATTTTTAACGATTTTAAGTCGTGAGGCTTTGGCTTGTCGAGGTTTGCTTGTGCTCTTTTGGGGAGTAGGTTTCGTTTTCATGATATGAATGTATTATAGGATTAAGCAAAAAGGAATCAGTTTTCAAACAACTTTTGAAGTGAATTAGAGTGCAGAAGAACGATTATTGCACAATGCGTCCGTGTGAATATTCACCTTCTTTGGTAAGGTTCCCATTGGAATCGTATTCTTTGTATTTGCCATGTTTTTGTCCATCAACATAAGTACAATCAATACGCGTGCCATCTGGTTTAATTTCCACTGACCGTCCTTCTTTTTTTCCGTTTTTGAAGATACCTTTAAATCGCCCACCTGCTGCGAATATCAGCACACCTTCGCCATCCATTCGGTTGGCTTTCCATTGTCCTTTATATTCGTCTCCATTTTTCCATTTGTAGGTGCCATTACCCTCCATCATGTTATTTTTCCAACTGCCGGTGTAGGTGGCCACTCCTTTCCATTGGAAGGTGCCTTGTCCACTTTGTTCTCCATTGAGAAAGTTTCCCACATAGGTGTCACCATTAGCGAAAGTGAACTTACCCTCTCCAGTACGTTCACCCATAAGATATTGCCCCTCATAGATATCACCATTTCGGAATTTATAGATGCCGCGTCCGTCTTGCATGTCATTTTTCCACTCTCCAGAGTAGATGTCACCATCTGCGTAGGTGTAGATGCCTTTTCCAGTACGCTGGTTCTTTTGCCACGTTCCTTCGTATCGTGAACCATCGTTCCAATCAAAGATGCCTCGACCTTCTTTTTGATCATCCACCCATTCGCCTTCGTAGTAGGCACGGCTTTGATAAGTGTATTTTCCTTTTCCGTTTCGTTTGTCGTTTTTCCAACTTCCCGTGTAGGTATCACCATTGTAGTAGTACATGGTTCCGTTACCTTCTTTCTGGTCGCGATACCAAACGCCTACATATCGATTGTTGTTAACTGCGTAAAAAGTTCCTTTTCCTGTTTTTTCGCCTTTCACCCAGTTACCTTCGTAGCGTGAGCCATCGGCTGCGGTAAAGGTACCTTCGCCCTCTCGAAGTCCTTTTTTAAATGAACCTTCGTAAGTGTCGCCATTTTCGTATTGCACACGTCCTTTTCCTGAAGGTTTGCCTCCAGTCAGTTCGCCAGTGTAGATGCCTCCGTCTTTGAGTGTAACGGAGCCTACTAGTATTTTTTGGGCTTGTACCTTGAGAATGAGATTTGGAAGCAGTAAAAGCAGAATCAGCGTGGGTATGGAAGTTATGTTATGAGGCTTATGCATAATTGACTTAGAGATTTTTAATATATTGTTCGGCATGTTTGAGGTCCTCGGGGGTATCAATGCCTATGGTTTCTTGTTGTGTATAGCCCACTTTAATGCGTAGACCTGCTTGTAACCATCGCAGTTGTTCAAGAGATTCACACTGTTCGAGTGGGCTTGGTGGCAGTTGGGTGATGTGTTGTAGGGCTTCTGGGCGGTAGGCATAGAGACCGATGTGTTTGAGAAAGGTGTGGTGACTAGGCCAGTCTGTGGGTTCGATACCGCGCAAATAGGGAATGATGCTCCGTGAGAAATAGAGTGCAAAATGATCATTGCTTACTACTACTTTAGGACTATTGGGGTTCATTATTTGCTCGAAGGTGGTCTCAGGGCCATAGGGTTTAACTAGAGTTGCTATTTGGGTGTTAGGGTCATCGAAACAAGCTAACAAAGTGCGTAACTGCTCTGTGGCGATGAATGGTTCATCGCCTTGCACGTTAATGATCACGTCAGCATCTTGTCCCATTAGTTGATAGGCTTCATAGCAACGATCTGTGCCACTTCTGTGGTGGGGTGAGGTCATCACGGCTCGTCCATCAAAGGCCTCAACGGCTTGCAGAATGCGCTCATCGTCGGTGGCTACACAGAGATTGGGTATAGTCTGTGCCACACGTTGGTAAACATGTTGAATAATAGGCTTGCCTGCAAGCTGTGCAAGTGGTTTGGCAGGAAAGCGGGTGGAAGCGTATCTGGCTGGTATGATAGCTATGACTTTCATCGTTGTGAATGTGGTTATATTGTGTTTGATGGAGAAGGACTGAAACACCTTTGTTATTCGAAGTAGTTCTCGCCTTGTGCTTTGTTTTTTGGGGAAGGTGATTTGTGTGTTGCGGTAGGTTCAATGGCTTCAGCAGGTAGACTTTCATCGACTTGTGAATCCGAGTTTATAGGGGTTGAATTGTTGCCACTGTGATATGAGGAGTTAGCATAGACGTTGGTGGGTTCAGTGAGGGGAGCGAAGTCGAGTTCGGGGTCGTAACCAAGTGTGTGGTCGGCATACACTTTTCGCATATAAATGGCCCAAATAGGCAAGGCTGATGCTGAGCCTTGTCCGAGTGCCATAGAACGAAAATGGATGTCGCGCTCATCACCTCCTACCCACACGGCTGTCACGAGTTGTGGCACGCAACCCACGAACCATCCGTCGGAGTTATTATTCGTGGTACCAGTTTTTCCGGCTATGGGGCCTTTAAGGTTGTAGGTGTAGCGCAATCGACGACCAGTACCTTCGTCTATCACGGCTTTCATCATATCAATCATGTGGTAGGCCGTTTCTTCGCTATACACTTCGTTGGTTCGTGGCACGAACTCGGCCACCACGTTGCCCTCGTTGTCTTCAATTCGACTCACGAGCAGAGGAGCTCGTCGGATGCCTTTTTCTACAAAAGCAGTGTAGGCAGAGGCTAGTTCAGCGGGAGTGACGTCACAAGTACCTAGACAGAGAGGTAATGAGGGCTGCATGTTGTCGTTGGCCACGCCAAGAGCATGAAGGTCGCGCACAAGACCTTGCCCAGTAGGGTCAATTTGATACATAAGGGCTGCAGTAACCCAGTTATTCGATTGACTAAGTCCCCATCGTAAGCTGACATGCTGTCCATAACGAGCTCTACTGCCATTGCGTGGACACCAACCTCCGTAGTTACGTTGGGCGTTAACGAAAGTGGTTTGTGGAGTGAGACCTCCCTGCAACCCCATAGCATAGACAAATGGCTTCATTGTAGAGCCTATTTGACGTCGTCCCACCATCGCCATATCGTATTGGAAGTGGGAGAAGTCCGGACCACCTACATAAGCTTTTACTTGTCCTGTCACGGGATCGATGGAAACCATGGCGGCGCGCAAAAACTTTTTGTAATATAAAATAGAATCAATGGGGGTCATCGTTACATCGATATCACCTCTATAGGTAAAGAGAGTCATTGGCTGCTTGGTACGGAAAGCTTGATTAATAGCTTCTTCGGTAGCACCAGCTGCTTTCATTTGTTGATATCGGTCTGATTGTATGATAGCTTTGCGAAGTCGACGCTTTACATCAGCGGAGGTAAGATCTTCACTATAGGGGAAGTTGGGCGAATTTTTCTGCTCGGCCTCAAACTTTTGTTGCAGATTTCGTCCGACATGTAGGTAAACGGCTTGTTCGGCATAGTGTTGCATGCGTGAATCAATGGTAGTAAACACGCGTAATCCGTCGGAGTAGATATCGTAAGTTGAACCATCACGCTTGCGATTTTTGTTACACCATCCGTAGAGAGGATCAGTTTCCCATCGCAGAGAATCTTCATAGTACTGCTGCCGCTGCCAAGATTTGTAACGTGACGCATTGGGGCGCTCGGCCATCAAAGTGCGTCGTAGGTATTCGCGCACATAAGCCCCCATTCCCTCTTTGTGATCAACGCGGTGAAAGTTAAGTTTTAAGGGTTCCTGGCTAAGGGTGGCGCATTCTGTGGGCGATAGTTTACCAACTTTCACCATTTGCTGCAGCACTACATTACGACGCTGACGGCATCGTTCGGGTTCGCGCACAGGGTTGAAGTAAGAGGGATTCTTACACATCCCAACGAGGGTCGCACTTTCGATTAAGGTAAGTTCACGGGGAGATTTACCAAAATAGACGTTTGCTGCGGTTTTAATCCCTACAGCATTGTGTAAAAAGTCGAAATAATTGAGATAAAGAGTGAGTATTTCCTCTTTAGTATAATGACGTTCAAGCTCCGCTGCAATAACCCATTCCACAGGCTTTTGCACGAGACGTTGCAGATTACTTTCAGCCGAGGTAGAATAGAGTTGTTTAGCTAATTGTTGAGTGATAGTGCTACCCCCGCCGGCTTCTTTATGACCTAGTATACCACGCTTCACCATAGCACGTAACAGAGCCCTAGTATCAACACCAGAATGGTTATAGAATCGCTCATCTTCAGTGGCAACAAGGGCATCAAACAAATGGGTAGAAATGCTATCATAATCAACAAACACACGATTTTCGTTTCTAGACCATGTGCCCATAAGCTTGCCGTCGGCACTTATCACTTGCGAAGCATATTTACTAATCGGATTTTGTAATTCAGCAATGGGGGGCATATAGCCTACCCATCCCTTCTCAATACTCACAATAGCCAAAACGGCAAGCAAGACGAGAGCCACGTACGAACTCCATAGTATTTTGACAAACTTTTTTCTCATAAAATGGGGATATATGCGGGCTTCATAAGCTTCATCCTCGCCACGCTCATATTCAATGCAAATGTACAAATTATTTTGCAGTTCGCCCAACCAAGAGTATTTTTTTCATCTTTTTCTATAGATCTAAAAAGGAAAAAAGCACGATAATACCAGTTCAAAATAATGGCGTTTGTTGCGGAATTGAGAATATTGACAAAATTCAGTCTAAAGTCGAAACTTTTGATTTTCAGTTTTTTATCTTGTGTTTTCTAAATAAAATATTTAGGGAGGCGAATCTATTAGCTCGAATATAGAAATATCGGGAAAGAAATCCAATCATTTCTACGATCTTATTATTTATTCCGAACAAGAGCAACAGTCCACATCCCCCTGTAAAGCGTTTCAGTAACACCTTTCTTACATTGTCAAGTTAGTTCGTAAGACATAAAACTTAATGTAAAGGAAATTAGCAAATCAGCAAGAATGGTGTAAAGTTATTTCAGTCATAATCATGATTGTCGTACATCGGTCGATGTACAATCGTATACCGACCGTTGTACAATCGTACATCGTCCGTTGTTCGATCGTACAACGACCGATATACGATAACTTGATTCACTATTTATGCGATTCAAAAAAAGCCTTTATGATTTTACATAAACGGTCAAGCAAAAACAATCTTGTCTTGCCCTTCACTAACAAGCTTCAGCAACCCCGAGTGAAAGCATTAATGTGAATAATTGATAATCAAGATTTTTATTTCGTATTCTACAAGAATTAGTGTGAGTTAACCTGAAATATGGGATAATCAATAAAGCAGTTGACTTTTGCAATGTATTACTTCAAATTGCTTTATGAGACAAGGAGAAGTTACAACCGAATTCAACCAGTTTGAATAGTAAGACGTGTTTTTGAATTACGCCCTTATTTTGTGATGGCTTAGGGTACGTTAATGTTGCTTGTAGTGGATTTACAGATTAAAAGGCTTCATCACAAAAGACTCTTCAACCACTTTTTTATAAATGCATAGAAACAAACCCCCATAAGATACTATGTATTCCGAGTATATTATGTAGTTTTGCAGTATGAAACTCCCAGAAAACATTCAAACACCAAGAAAGCGACCAACAGCCCAATTGTTTTTAGATGCTAACGAATCGCCTTTTAATGCGCCCCTAAATAGATATCCAACCATAGTAGCTTTGAATAAATTAAAGCAAGAATGGGGGAAGCATGAGCGAATTCCAGAAAAATGCATTTATTTTTGTAATGGAACAGAAGAAGCTGTGGATTTACTACTACGAACCTATGCTTTGCCTAATCGCGATAGTATTGTCACCCTCTACCCCACTCGTACTGTATACAAACGTCGCGCAATGGTGAATCGAATGGAATGCCGAGAAGCCCCATTAAAAGAAAACAACTACGACTTAGATATCGAAAGCATAATCAACTGCATTAGCAACACAACCAAACTGATATTCCTTTGTAACCCGAATTCTCCGACAGGAAGCGCTTTTGATTTAAGGTATGTAGAAGAAATTGTGCAGTTATTCGATGGTGTTGTCGTTATTGACGAATCGTATATTGAGTTCTCACAAAAACAGTCAGCACTCGGATTATTGAATAAATATAAAAACATAGTTTTAGTTCGCTCCTTCTCACACGCCTGGTCGTGTGCAGGTCTTCAGCTGGCCTGTATTGTTGCTCACCCAAATGTAATTACAGAAGTAACAAAAGTAGGATTTTCCCATCCAATAAGTTCCGCAGTCATAGAGATTGCACTAAATAAAGTAAAGAACCG
>CAVKKI010000076.1:0-1763 GCA_963656725.1 Oribacterium sp.
TTCAAATATTAAAATAGCACCAAAATCTGACAAAGCTAATTTATAGAACCACCCTAAAAATTCTCTTATCCTCAAATGATATGAGTGAAGAAATAAAATCAGCAAAACCCGCAAAGCCCGCTGGCGGACCGCCCATGGTGTTTGCCATGCCTATGTATAATAGCTGGGTGCCTCGGTGGGTGAAGCCTTGGATCTACGTGCTGCTGGCCTTCTGCTTTCAGTTTAGCAACGGCATGTATATGGGCGCTATGGCCGATGTGGTGGGCGAGTGGGGCGTGATGCGCGAGGATGTGCAGATGTGCCTCTACGCCACTCTCATTGGCATGGCCGTCTATTTCCCTGTGTTGTTTCGCATGAAGTTTCATTTCAGCAATAAATTTTTGCTTATGACTTCGGCTGCAGTTATCCTTGTGGGCCAACTTCTGGCCGTGAGCCACTTGTTGCCAATGCCCGTGTTGTGGGCGGTGTGCGTGTTGGTGGGCATGGCAAAAATAGAAGGCACATTCGAGTGTATGTCCACCATTCAACTTTGGATGACGCCCAAGCGCGACTTCGGTGTGTTCTTCCCCTTGCTCCACATCGTGTTGCTCACCTCTATTGAGTATGTGGGCTACCTGTCGGCCTGGTTCGCCTACTATATGCATTGGACGTTTATGCACTGGCTGGTGATGGGCCTAATGCTTCTTGTGCTCCTAGTGATGGCCGTGATGACTCACGAAACACACGTCATGCCCCAACGCGTTCCACTAAAAGGCATCGACTGGTTGGGTGCGTTGATTTGGACGGCCCTGTTTCTGCAAACCGCTTGGCTCTTAAACTATGGCGACTGGCTCGATTGGTGGCACTCCTACCAATTCCGACTGGTGTGTGGCACATCGCTCCTTACCTTGGGATTGGCCTTGCAGCGCATGTGGCATCACCCCACACCCTATTACGAACCCGCTATGTGGCACTATCACAACGTGGTGCCTATCATCTTGTTGATAGGGGTGGTTGAGGCTTTATTCTCGTGCGAGCACGTGCTCGAAACCGTGTTTTATGGTCAGGTGATGCACTACGATGACCTCACCACCGAGGCCTTGATGCAATGGTCACTTCCTGGCATGTGGGCCGGTTGCTTGTTCTGTCTGGGTTGGCTGCGCTTAATGCGTTGGAATCCCTACAAACTCATCGCTGTGGGCCTTTTCTTCTTCGCCCTTTATGCAGGTGGCTTCTATTTCTTGGTAGACGCTTCCATCAGCGAGAACCTCTTGCGCATTCCTTTGCTTTGTCGCGGCTTCTCCTACGCTGTGTTGGCCATTGCCTTTATGTGGTCGCTCTATCAGATGCTCTCGTTTCAGCACTTCTTTCAAGCCCTTTCCGTGTTCAACGTGCTTCACATGTTTGTGGGCGGATTGATAGGCGGAGCTTTCCATGCTTGGGGTTTGAAATACTACGTGGCCGATGGCTTTGCCCGTTTGTCGCAACACGTGAATGCTGTCAGCACGAGCGGAATTCACCCTAGCGATTTTGCTCAATTTATGAGCCATTTGGTTGAGGGCCTGATGGCGCAAAGTGTGAAAACGCTTTTCGGTTGGACGCTTCTTGGCGGGCTCTTCTTCACGTTGTTGATGCTGCTTTGGGACATCCCCTTCGTGCGTCATCAAGTAAAGCATATTCCCTCATGGCCCAAAGTGGGCATGGGCGTGTGGCGAAGCTATCGCCGCCAGCGAAAGTTGCACAAACTGAGAGTGATGCGACGCATGCGCTAGCTCTGAAATGCA
>CAVKKI010000076.1:1806-11314 GCA_963656725.1 Oribacterium sp.
GATTGTGTTGCCTTCACGGTGTTGTGTGTCTGCACCTCTTCTTTCGTCTAAAAAAACACAACAATGGGCTCCCTTTCATAGGAAAAGTGTATATTTGCGTAACGAAATATATCTTAGAGTAAAACAACTTACTATGTTAGCATTTATCAAGGCCAATTATCAGATTGGCGATTCTATGGAAATTAATTGTTCTGAAGGCGTAATTTCAGGACAAATTGAGTATGTCGACAATCAGTTTATCGTGCTACGCCAACCCAATGGAAAAATTTGTGGCATAGCAGCGTCTGATGTTAATTCATTCACTGCCCAATGTCCGGTGAAGCTTGTTCCTGCCCATGGTGTATCGGCCACAGTGCCACCTGCAGAAACTGAAAACTCAAACGCTAGCGGAGAGCCCGCAGCCTCTGCTGATTCTTCAACCCCAGCAGACGAAGGTGAAACCACTCCCACCTTGCGCGATGTGCTTGATGAAAAAGAAATTCCCTCGGCTGATCAACTCACGGGCATTGCTCCCATCGTCCAACCTAAAGTGGTGGGACATATTGACCTTGATAGTTTGCAACGCATGGACCCCCGGCGTCAGCGTCGCACTTATTTTAAATCAGAAGACGCCGCTTCGTCCACTCGTAACTCCGAATCTTGGCGCAATAGTGATGCCCCCCGCTCTCCCTTTGTGAAGGCTAAAGGGCGCATCGGCTTCTATAATCCCACCAAACGCTTCGGCTTTATTCATGACTTCAACTCGGATGCCGACCTTTATTTCTTCAATCAACAAGTGGCCGACAAAGCCCTTCTCGATCAATTGCATCGCGGCACAAAGGTGACCTACACCATTGGCAAAAACAGTCAAGGGCCCATGGCTATGGCTGTGCATCTTCCCCGTGTGGCAGCTGACCTTATTGACATGGCCGACGAGCATTTCCACGCACAACGTTATGGCTTTGCCAAGGGCCTACTCGAACACGTGCTAGAGGTGTGCCCCGATAATCAAGAGGCTCTTAATTTGCTAGAAGAGGTTAACCACGAAATGCCGAAGGAACAACCCGTGGCAGAGCCTCGTCCCAGCGCTTCGAGCAACACCTATGCTCCTAGTAACACCTATGCTGAAGCCAAAAAAGCTTATCTCGATAAAGATTATGCAAAGGCTGAAGAACTATATTTGCGGGCCATAGAGGCCGAAGAAAAGGTGGAGAGTAGTGTGAAGGATATGCTCACTCTTTATGTTTCATGCTTCAAACAAGCTGAAACTGACGATGATCGTAAAGACATTTTGCAAAAGGCCAACGACTTTCTTGAAAACCATCGTCACTTGCTTTCTGCCAACCTCACCACCAAGCAATTCTTAGCGCTCAACTATTATTTGCCTACGCAAAACTATGATGCTTTCATCCGCATGGTAGATGAAATCTTAAGCGATGCACAGGTGAACAACGTCATCTCGCGCAAAGTGTTCTACCTCTGGCAAAAAGGCATCGCTCTTAACAAACAAGGACACTCTGAAGAGGCGTTGGCCATTACAGAAGAGGGCTTGAAATTAGCTCCTCATAGCAGGCAATTAAACAATCTGCGCGAATTTATTCTTCATCCCGAATTAGCTGAAGAAGCCGCTGCCGAAAAGCAAACTTCTGAGGAAGAAAACGTAGAAACTAAAGAGCAATAAGACACTAAAAAAGAGGAGGACGCAGCAATGCTTATTAATGTAGCCAATCCCATTTACGACACCGTGTTTAAGTTCCTCATGGAGGACGAACGAGTGGCTCGAACCATACTCTCTGCCTTGCTCAAAGAGAAAGTGCTCAGTGTGGAGATTCGTCGACATGAACACACTAACACCACGCGCAACAACATCTCTATGTTTCGCATCGATTTCGCAGCCAAAGTGTTGGATGAAAACAATCAAGAGAAACTCATCTTGATTGAACTGCAGAAAACTTGGTTAGAAACCGAAACCTTGCGCTTTCGCCAATACTTAGGAGCCCAATATCTCACTCCCGAGAATGTGGCCAAAACCGGTGAGAACGAAGGCTTTGCCGACCCTATGGTGGCCATCTATCTGCTCGGACACCGTGTGGGCGATGTAGACGAACCTGTGGTCTACGTGAAACACAATGCCTACGACTATGATGGTCAGGAGGTGAAGAGCGCAATGAACGATCCCTTCATTGGTAGCCTAACGCACAACAGCATTATTGTGCAAATTCCCTTGTTGCATGGGCAAATCAATAATCGTTTAGACAAAGTGTTGAGCGTGTTCGATCAAACTTATCGTGACAAAAGCAATCGTCAAATAATCACTCTTGATGAAGAGGTCTATAGCGACGATGCTGACATGATGTATTTGCTTCGACGTCTCACAGCAGCCACTGTTAATGCAGACCTTCGAATGGATATGAACGTGGAAGATGAATACTTTCTAGCCATCGAAAATCGCGACACCGAACTGATGCTGAGAGACAAACGAATCAATGAGGCAACAATTAAACTTCGGGAAACGAATGGCCAACTTCGGGAAACGAATAGCCAACTTCGGGAAACGAGTAGCCAACTTCGGGAAACGAGTAGCCAACTTCGGGAAACGAGTAGCCAACTTCGGGAAACGAGTAGCCAACTTCGGGAAACGAGTAGCCAACTTCGGGAAACGAGTAGCCAACTTCGGGAAACGAAGAGTCAACTTCAAGAAAAAGAAGGTCAGCTTCAAGAGAAAAATAATCAGTTAAAGGCAATGGCTCAAGCAATGCTAGACAATGGCTTGTCGGTGGATATCATAGCTCAAGCAATGGGACGAACCATTGATGAAATTCAAGGCTTGTTGCAATTTTAGGTAATCGCTTCTATAATCATTAAAACAATTTCCCTTATATGTTAATAATCGGTATAGCAGGTGGCACTGGATCGGGAAAGACCACCGTGGTGAACAAAATTCTAAACACCCTGCCCCCCGACACCGTAGCGGTTATTCCGCAAGATTCTTATTATAAATCGCAATGGGATGTGCCTGAGGAAGATCGTAAGAAAACGAATTTCGACCATCCCGATGCTTTTGAGTGGCCTTTGCTCTCACACCACATTGAGGAGCTACGCAATGGCCGTTCCATTGAGCAGCCCACTTACTCTTATCTCACTTGCACCCGTCAGCAAGAAACGGTGCACGTTGAGCCTCATCGAGTGATTATTGTGGAGGGCATTATGGCGCTTTATGATAAGAAACTTCGTGATTTGATGGATCTTAAAATCTTTGTGGATGCCGAACCTGATGAACGTTTGCTTCGGGTGATTGAGCGCGACATCGCCGAGCGAGGACATCCACTGGAAATGCTCATCCATAAATATCGTCATGTGCTCAAACCTATGCACGATGAGTTTATTGAACCCACAAAGCAATATGCCGACATCATCATTCCCAACGGTGGCGAAAATGCACGTGCCGTTTCCATGATGCAGATGTATATTTTGGCTGCTTTGATTAAAAAGTAAAAACAAGGTGGTTCTATTGAGTAAGGAAAATCAAACTAATGTTGATTACCTACTCAATAGAACCACCTTGCTATTATAAATTGACGATTCCGCTCTTCACTTTCTTCTCAAAAGCTTGCATGCAATCCACCAAGGCTTGAGCACCTTCTACGGGCATGGCGTTGTAGCACGAGGCTCTAAAGCCTCCCACAGAGCGATGTCCCTTTATGCCATAAATGCCTTGCTCTAAGGCAAAATTCGCAAAAGCCTCTTCTAGGTGAACGTAAGGCTCGTTCATCACGAAGCAAGCATTCATTATGGAACGATCGGCTGGGTGGGCAGTGCCTCGAAACAGCGGGTTGCGGTCAATCTCCGTGTAAATCAGCTGAGCTCTTCTTTTAGCTCGCCGTTCCATTTCACACACACCTCCTTGCTGCAATGTCCATCTTAACGTTTCGCGGGCGGTGAAAATGGGCAACATGGGTGGCGTGTTATAGAGAGAGTGGTGGGCAATGTGCGTGGCATAGTCTAGCATGTGGGGTAGGGCGCGCCCCGAGTGTCCCACGGCCTCATTGCGCACAATCACAAACGTCACACCCGCCATCGACAGGTTCTTTTGTGCTCCACCATAAATCACGTCGTATTTGCTCACATCCACCTCACGGCTCAGAATGTCCGAGGTCATGTCGGCCACTAAAGGCACGGGGCAGTCAATGTCCTCGCGCAATTCCGTACCATAGATGGTGTTGTTTGTGGTGAGGTGCAGATAATCGGCATCCTCAGGCACATCGAAAGAGTGGGGGATAGAGGCATAGTTCTCTTCACGGCTTGAAGCCACCACCACCGTTTCACCCCATAGCCGTGCCTCAGCTATGGCCTCTGCCGCCCAATGTCCGCTGTCAAGGTAGGCCGCTTTGTGGCGCAGCAAGTTCATGGGCAACATAGCAAATTGTAGCCGTGCCCCACCGCCTAGAAAGAGCACGCTATATCCTTCGGGAATGTGAAGCAGTTCGCGCATCAATTGTTGTGCTTCGGCCAGCACGGCTTTAAACTGCGGCGTGCGGTGACCTAATTCCATAAGCGAAATACCCATGCCCTCAAAATCCTCCACGGCCTCGGCGGTGGCCTTCACCACTTGTGGAGCCAACATGGCAGGGCCTGCTCCAAAGTTATATTTTATGGTCATTGTTTGTATTCTTTAATTCAAACATTATTCTTTATAAAGTGCGAAGTTATTCGTTTTTTGGAATAAACGCCATCCTGTCAAGTCAGAAAGTGCAATTATGGCACACCTATTAAAGCATTGTGCTGAAATTTCCGTATCTTTGCAACAACTTTATGCATAATCTATAGCAACAACAACTATAATAACCCGAGGAGCGCCCAGTCTTCGAAGCAACAACGAGGGCTCGCAACTCAAGTTTATTGCACACATTATAATCATCATGAGTGAACAACTTAAGAAAATTAAGCAACTCGTAGAGCTGCGTCAGAAAGCGCGTTTAGGTGGTGGCGAAAAGGCCATCGAGAAGCAACACGCCAAAGGCAAAGCCACAGCTCGCGAGCGCATCGAACTCTTGCTCGATAAGGGCTCGTTCGAGGAAATGGATATGTTCAAACTGCATCGCTGCCACAATTTCGGCATGGAGAAGAAGCAATTCTTGGGCGATGGCGTAGTTTCAGGTAGCGGCACCATCAATGGCCGTTTGGTCTACGTTTTTGCACAAGACTTCACCGTGAATGGTGGCTCACTCTCTGAAACCATGGCGCAGAAAATCTGCAAGGTGATGGATCAAAGCATGAAGATGGGAGCCCCCTGCATTGGTTTGAACGATTCAGGCGGTGCGCGCATTCAAGAGGGCATCAACTCTTTGGCCGGTTTCGCTGAAATCTTTCAGCGCAACATCGAGGCTTCGGGCGTAGTGCCTCAAATTTCCGGCATCTGTGGCCCCTGTGCCGGTGGTGCAGTCTATTCTCCCGCCCTCACCGACTTCGTCGTGATGCTCGAAGGCATTAGCTACATGTTCCTCACTGGCCCAAAGGTGGTGAAGACCGTTACGGGCGAGGATGTAACACAAGAAGACCTCGGTGGCGCTTCCGTTCACTCCACCAAGAGCGGCGTTTGCCACTTCACTGCTAAAACCGAAGAAGAGTTTGCTGGCCTCATTCGTCGCCTGCTCTCCTACATTCCTCAAAACAACAAAGAGCGCGCTCCTCGCGTAGAGTGCACCGACCCCATTGATCGTAAAGAAGACTCGCTCAACGAAATCATCCCCGACAACCCCAATATGGCCTACGACATGTATAAAGTCATCGGTGCCGTGGTCGACAATGGCGAGTTCCTCGAAGTGCAACGCAACTTTGCCCGCAACATCATCATCGGTTTCGCTCGCTTCAATGGCCAAAGCGTGGGTGTGGTAGCCAACCAACCCAGCGTTTATGCCGGTGTGCTCGACTGCAATGCCTCGCGCAAGGCAGCCCGTTTCGTTCGCTTCTGCGACTGCTTCAACATCCCCATCGTCTCGCTTGTCGACGTTCCCGGCTTCTTGCCTGGCACCGGTCAGGAATATAACGCCGTCATCGATCACGGAGCCAAATTGCTCTATGCCTATGGCGAAGCCACTGTGCCCAAGGTCACTGTCACCTTGCGCAAGAGCTACGGCGGTTCACACATCGTGATGGGCTGCAAGCAACTCAAGGCCGACCTCAACTACGCATGGCCCTCGGCCGAAATTGCTGTGATGGGTGCATCGGGCGCTGTAGCCATTCTCGATGGCAAAGAAGCCAAGACGAAAGAAGATCCCAAAGCCTTCTTGGCCGAGAAAGAGAAGGAATACAACGACCTCTTCACCAACCCCTACAAGGCTGCCGAATATGGCTACGTCGACGATGTTATCGAGCCTCGCAACACGCGTTTCCGCATTTGCCGTGCCCTCGCACAGCTTGAAAACAAGCGCGAAACCCGTCCCGCCAAAAAGCATGGCAACATTCCTTTGTAATCTCTGCTCACACCT
This sequence comes from Oribacterium sp., assembly GCA_963656725.1. GTDB lineage: Bacteria > Bacteroidota > Bacteroidia > Bacteroidales > Bacteroidaceae > Alloprevotella. Next base: position 8,274 of record CAVKKI010000076.1, read on the forward strand.
TTCGTTATGAAAACATTTCAATATAAGTTGGGCTCACAAACCCTCACCATCCGTCTCGACGAAAAGCAAGGCACCATTGCCGACTTCCTCATCGATGGCTTTCACCATCAGCTCACCGAGGAAGAAATGCCTGCCTATGCCGCAGTCATTGCCTTGGCTCTCATTGAGCACGAGGTGGAAGTGGTGCACGATGACGAACCCGGTGTTATCACGGTGAAGCATCACCCCACCACCTGGAACAATCCAGCCGAACTGATGACTCAACTTTAAACCACAGTCAATAGCAAAAAAGATGAAACAATATAAGTATACCATCAACGGCAATCAATATGATGTCACCATCGACAGCATTGCCGGTTCAAAAGCCAAGGTGGAAGTGAATGGCATTCCTTTTGAAGTGGAGATGCACGGATCTTCTTTGGTTGAAGAGGCTCTTCCCACCGTACAAGCCGAAGCCTCTTCTGCTTCCGCTCCCTCAGCCCCTGCAGCTCCTGCCGCTGAGGCTCCTGCTGCAACTTCTGCTGCCAAGAGTGGTCCGGGCGCAGGCACCCCCGTTAAGGCTCCTCTGCCTGGTGTAGTCACCAAGATTCTTGTTCAAGCAGGTCAAGCCGTTAAGAAGGGCGACACCGTGTTGGTGCTCGAAGCCATGAAGATGGAGAACAACATCACCGCCGAGGCCGATGGCTCTGTCACGGGCATCTGCGTTGCTGCTGGCGATAGCGTGATGGAAGGCACCACCCTCCTCACCATTGGCTAATCGCTGCCGTAAATTATTTTTTTCGGAAGAGGACTATCTTTCTTTCCACACATCACATACAGTGTGGAGTGAGAGATAGTCCTCTTATTCATTTCTCCTCATTCTCAAGTAGCTCCGGGGGGGCGACGCAAGCTCTTGGGGGGCGACGCGTCCCGCGTCGGGGCAAATGGAAACGCTAATAAAATAGATAAGAATGAACCGTGAATCAAACAAATACGACGAATCCTTTTTCGAACACAGATAACACAGATAACACAGATAACACTGATTACACAGATGAATAACGCGCTGCGTGCTTCTGCTTTTTCAACATTAATCATAATTAATCATCCATTAATCTATCATTAATGCTTTCTTTTGATTTCCTTTTAGTTAGCGTTTCCACTTGCGCCGACGCGGGCCGCGTCGCCCCCACCGACCTCTAGCGTAGCTTCTCAACAAAAGCATTAATGAATTAATTAATGACCATTGGTGATAATTAATGTTTAAAAAAAATCCAGCGCGTTATTCATCTTTGTAATTTGTGTAATCTGTGTTCGAAAAAAGAATTCGTTCAATTCGTAAAATTCGCGGTTCATTCAAGCCCGTTTAATTAGCGTTTCCACTTGCCCCGACGCGGGACGCGTCGCCCCCCAGTCATTAGCGTCCCCTGTCATTAACGTGTTCCCTCAAAAAACTAGTTTAAACCAACATAAACGTATCATTTCAAAAACTAACAAGAAAATGTCAACAATCAAACTCTTCTTCCGTCCCTCGCAACAAACCTCTGCTCCCGGCACACTCTATTTCCAACTCATCAGCCAGCGCAAGGTGAAACGCATTGCCACGTCCCATCACATCTACCCTCACGAGTGGGACGCGGCACATGCCACCTTGCTAATACCCAAAGAAGAAAGTCCGCGTCGCAGAGAACTCTTGCTCTTGCAGTCTGTCTTACGCTACGAACTAGCGCAGCGCACCCGTCTGCTCCACACACTCGAATGCACCCAACCGCACGTTCCCCTCGAAACCCTTGAAACCGCCTTTCAGCAGCTACCCGCCTGTAAGACGGTTTTTACTTTTTTAGATGAACAAGTGGAGCGAGCCCTGCGCATTCAGCACCACGGCACGGCTCGCACCTATAGCAGCACCACTCGTAGCTTCCGAGAATTTCGCTCGCAAACCGACCTCCTCTTCTCTGACCTCACTCCCGAAGTCATTTTAAGCTACGAAGCCTGGCTCTACCACCGTGGCCTCATGCCCAACACCGTGCGCTTCTATCTCCGCACCCTCCGCACACTGCTCAACAAAGCCGCCGCTAGCAAAGAACGCCTGTTAGCGCCTCCCGTCAACCTCTTCTCGCAAATCCACCTTTCCTACGTCACCACCACCAAGCGTGCCCTCACCCTCTCCGAAGTCTATTCCATTGAGCACGCCTCGCTCAACGAACGCTCAACCACCTCCCTCGCTCGCGACCTCTTCATGTTCAGTTTCTTCATGCGCGGCATCTCGTTTGTCGATATGGCCCATCTGCGAAAATCCGACCTCAGCAACGGCTTCTTCACCTATAGTCGCAGAAAAACGCACCAAACCATCACCATTCAAAACGAACAAGTCATACAACGCATTATCAACAGCTATGCATCGCAAACCGAGGGCACGCCCTATTTGCTGCCCTTGCTCACGCAGATTCTTCCCGAAGAGTCGGAGCACCACGCCTGCCAGCGCTTGCAGGCCCGCATTAATCGAGCGCTAAAAAGATTAGGGCGCAAACTAAACCTCCCCATTCCACTCACCACCTATGTGGCGCGTCATTCTTGGGCTAGCATAGCGCAAAGCATGGACGTGCCCCTCGCCATCATTAGCAAAGGCATGGGGCATCACTCTTATCAAACCACCCAAATCTATCTCAACTCCATCGATACCTCGCGTGTCAACGAAGCCAACCACCGCATCATAGCCGCTGTCACCCAAAAGAAACGCTCCCACTAACTTACGCTAGAGGTTAGTGGGGGCGACGCGGCCCGCGTCGGCGCAAGTAGAAACGCCAATAAAAAAAGAACCACAAATCAAACGAATTTGACGAATTCTTTTTTTCGAACACAGATTGCACTGATTATACAGATGAAGAATGCGCTGACGCGCTAGTTTTTTTTCAACATTAATCATCATTAATTATCCATTAATTTTTCATTAATGCTTTTTATGTGAACCACAAATTTCACGAATTGAACGAATTCTTTTTTTTCGAACACAGATGGCGCTGATTATACAGATGGAAAACGCGCTATTCATCTGTGTAATC
>CAVKKI010000077.1:0-11314 GCA_963656725.1 Oribacterium sp.
AACCCAGGGCGCCGCTTCGCTTGCCCTGGGCTAGGAGCATACATTGGGCTTTCAGCCCGCATTGGTAATTATCCCATTCATTACATAAAAATAATTTTGATTACCTACTTATCTTTAAATCTATAACGCAGGAGTAGTTTAATGTTGGTTTGCTAACTCCTCCTGCGTTCTTGGTAAACAGTTGTATGTTTATGGCTTTAAGAAAATAATTCTTTCAACCCTGAATTTTGACCACTTATGTCTAATTTTGACCTATTTATGCCTTGTTGCTGTTGTAAAATATGAAATGTTTGTTTAATTTTGCTTTCAGTTAATAACCTAAAGCTTGTTTTTATGAAGAAATTTTTCACTTATGTGTTGGCAGCAGGCCTTATGCTGTCTTCCCCTATGTTAGTGTTTAGTTCGTGTGGTGATGATGACCCTGCAGACAATTCAAACGGTGGCGATGACTCTGGCGTCGTGGTGCCTAATGATAGGGCATTGACTAGTTATGAGCAGAAACAAAAGCTCGAGTCGATAGCAAAAGAGTTAATGAACAAAGTGCCCTCGAGCGACTTTAATGATTTGACAAACTTGGCTAGTTATGTGAAGCAACATTATGTGGAGAACGATGCTTTCGATCATAGCGCTGTGACCGATTGGTTTGATGATTTGATTGACGGATGCACCGATTTTGTTAGTCATAAAACAGAGAACCACTATGGTTGGTATGAGGATGTTACCTATTATAACCGACTGATTACCCTTTCAAATTTTACGGGGCATTTCACTGCGGGTAGCAACAAATGGAGTTATAGCAAGGCCAACGATTTGCAGTTTGAATTCACCGACGAGAATGGTCAGCAATGTGTGTTGAGCATTAAGCAAGAGGGTAATGTGAAGAAGGCTTACATTACGGATGAGGATGATTGGTATGACTACAACTATGAAGGGAATAATAGTATAGAGTATATTAATCGGTATAAGTACTATGTCAATGTGCCTGAGCGCGTGGTGGTAACCTTGACCCAAGGGGGCGCAACCCGCGTAAGTTCTGTTACGAAAATTGACATCAGCCAATTTAATGGTCCGGAATATGACTTGAGTCGCGATGGGGTAGATTTAACCACAACCAACACGGTGAACGACTACACTTGGACGGTGGAACGTGCAGCCTTTTCGGGCACGAAGGGAACGGCTAGCTTGAAGGGATATATGAAAAAGGGAGACACGGTGATGTTCTCAATTGACGCTAGCGGTGAAGGCTTGAAATTGACAAGCGATGACGAACTGAAAGAAGCGGGCACGGTGAAGGTGAACGTGGACGTGTTGGGTAAAATGCAAATAAAGGCCACTTGCTCAAATCCGAAGGAACTTAGCCGATTGCTGGATAAGGCTAACCAGAATGATGAAGATCAACGCACGTTTGAAAGTTGCATTGCACAGGCCAATAGCTTGATTGATTGCACCGTGTATTATGATGGTAAGAGTGTGGAACAAGCTAAAGTGAAGTTTGAGGCTTTTAAGGAGTCGGGCTATTATAGCTATTATTACTATGAGCCTGCTTTGTTCTTCAACGATAACAGTTCGTATGCCGTAAGTTTTGATGATTATTTCGATGAAACGTCCTTTAAGTCGGTAATCGATATGTTTGAAGATTTGCTTAGGGGCTATGAGCGCTTGGGCGATAAATTGTCCGATTAATATCCGCTAAAAAAGGTGATTTAAGTAGGTGGTCAAAATTATTTTGATTACCTACTTATTTACATAATTTTGAATGGTTGCTTACTTAGAAATTTTGCTTTGCCAGATTAAAGATTCTGCTTTGCGCTTGAGAATTTGACAAGGCTAATTTTCTTGTACATCAGAAATGTTCTTTTTCTTTGTGGCATGTTTTATACTAGAATGAATAGTGTGTGGTTGTGCATAATGGCAAGTTTGCCGCTATGCGCTCAAGAGGTCGACTCATCCCGTCAGGTGAATGTGTCGGGCGAAGCCACCGTGGTGGCGTGGAAAAATCGCTCGCCGCTGAAGGGAAGCACCGCTGGGCGTGTGAGCTGGGACATGAAGCAACTGCAAACTTTGCCACAAATCTTAGGCAATGCCGACCCACTTCGCTATTTGCAAAGTTTGCCTACGGTGCAAACCTCATCAGAACTTGATGCCGGATTGCACATACAGGGTTGCGACATGGGGCAGAGCGTTTTTCTGCTGGGCAATGCCCCAGTGTTTAATCCCTCCCATTTGTTGGGCTTGTTCTCCACGTTTAATTCCAATCACTACGAGTCACTAAACTTTACAACGATGGCGGTGGCCGGTCAGCCCAATCGTTTGGGCGGATTGGTGCAGATGGTGCCTTTTGCTCAGAATGACACCGTAGAACAGAGGAAAGGTATTTTGGAACGTGCAGAACTGAATGTGGGCCCCATGTCGTCGCAAGGCACGGTGCGCTTGCGGCCTAGTGGCAACTTACGGCTTGTGCTTTCGGCTCGTCAAGCCTATATGAATTTGCTTTACGGTCGTTGGCTTGATTTTGACGGGTCGCCTCTGCGTTATAGTTTTGGCGACTACAATGCCACGTTGAGCTATCGGCCATCGGCCGTTCATCGGTTTGATTTTAATGCTTATTTCGGGCAAGACTGCATGGCTTATACCGAAGGGGCACACCTTATGCATATGCGCTTAAACTGGAGCAATTATGCAGCAGAAATGTCGTGGAAGTTGATGCGCGACAAGTGGCGCTTGACGCAACGGCTAATAGCGTCGGGCTATCAAAATAAGTTCTGTTTAGACCAAGCGGAGCAAAAAATGCGTTTACCTTCGCATATTCGTCAATATGGCTACCAAGCGGATTGGGAAAAGAATGCTTGGCAAGCAGGTGTTAACTACACGCTCTATCAAATTCGTCCGCAGTCGCCGCAAATAGAGAGTAGTTATGCCCATGTTGAAAGCGAAAGCTATGGCAGCCGAAATGCTCATGAAGCCAATCTTTACGCTAGTTGGAAGAAAGGGTGGCATGATGAACGCTGGCAGTTGAAGCCCGAGTGTAGGTTGAGCTATTATCACACCATTGATCGCCACGCTTATTTTTCGGCTTCGCCCATGCTGAGCTTGATGTGGCAACCCACTCCTCGTCAGCGATGGACATTGCAAGCCAGTCGAACTTATCAATACATTCATCAACTTGGCTTCACTTCTTTGGGGTTGCCTACGGAATTTTGGTTTTCGTCAACACAAAAAATCAACCCCCAAAGTGCCGAGGGGGTGTCTTTGCTTTACGATGCGGCATTGGGTGGCAATGCGTGGCGACTGGCTGCTAATGCTTATGTGAAGCATTTGCATGGTCAGAAGGAATATAAAGACAATGTGCTCGACCTGATAAACGATACTTATTCGCTTGAGCAAGCTTTGCTGCAAGGTACGGGGGTGAATTATGGCTTTGGTCTACAGCTGACCCGACAAACCGGTCCGCTGACTGGTTGGGTGGGGTATGCTTTGGGGCGCTCGCTACGTCATTTCAATGTTTGGGGCCGACCTGGCACTTATCCCGCCCGTTACGAACGTGTGCATGAAATAAACCTTTTGGCTACGTGGCAATTGCAAAAACGAATAGCGCTGAGTTGTTCGGCGGTGTTTGCTTCGGGCACTCCTTTTACGTCGGCCCAGGGATTTTATATGATGAACGGATATGTTATGGCGCAGTATGGCAGCTATAACGCTTGTCATTTGCCATGGTATAAGCGGGTGGATTTGGCTGCCAATTTCAACTTTAAACAAAAAGGAAAGAGACGCTTTAAACAGGGCGTGAACGTGTCGCTGTTTAATGCCTTTGGCTTTAACAACCTCTTATTCTATCGCTTGCACATGCGCAAGGATGAAACCTTTCGTTTTGCGCCAGTTAGTGTGATGAAATTTCCGTTGCCGTCGTTTAGTTATTACTTAAAGTTCTAGGAGCGTTCTTCTTCTCTTGAATAATGTTAGTTGTTTACAATATGATAAAGGTGCTCAAATGCTTGCTTTTTCTGTTTGTGTTGGCTTTGTTCCCCTCTTGTGTGGAAGACCCTTATAGTCAGACGCAACCACAGCTGGTGGTGGAGGGGTGGATTGATGATGGAGACTTCCCGATGGTGTATGTCACCACGAGTTTACCTTTTTCTTCGAGCGACACCATTTCGGTAGACCTTGTGCAGCATGTGTTGAGGTGGGCTACTGTTACGGTGAGCGATGAAGAGCAGAGCGTGGTGCTTACGGGGAGGGCGATGAAAGGGCATACTCCACCTTATGGCTACACTACGACACGGATGAAGGGACGGAGCGGTCATACCTATAAGCTAGTAGTGGATTGTCCTCCTTATCACGCGGAGGCTGTAACGACCATTCCTTCGAAGGTGGTGGTGGACTCTTTCACGGTGAAACCTTGCGAAGAGAGCGACACATTGTGGCAATTGCTAGCTCACGTGTCGCAACAGGTGAGTTTGCCTGAAGGGGGTGGCTATAAGTTTTTTGGTATGAATAAACGGCTTGATGTTACTTACAAATCGTGTTACTTGAGCATGTGGCGCAACGAAAATATGAAAAAGCCTACGGTGCTTCCAATCTATAATATGCATCGTCCAAACAATCGCAATTTCTCTCCCTTCTTTTCGTATAACGACACTCTGAAAGTGAAATTTGCTTCGCTCGATGCCGCTTCTTATGCTTTTTGGGACGGGTTTGAAGAGAATGTATCCTTGTCGGGCAGCCCTTATTTCGCCACAAGTAGCAATTTGCATAGCAACATTCAAGGCGGTCTTGGCTATTGGTGTGGCTATGGTTCGTCAGAATATTATGTGTTGCCTCCTAAGCGAAATAAGAAACCTTAGTGGGTGTGCGCCTGCTGGTAGGCTTCGAGGGCTTGGCGGGCGCATTCGTAGCCTTCGTTGTAGAGGGCGGTGAGCTTGTTGACATCGCTTTCAAGACGGCCCACTTCGAGCGGGCGTTGGGGGCGGATGGCAAGGATGCGGCCTTCGTCTTCAAGACGCTCCACCAATTCAAGCTGCGCATTATAGATGGCGTGGCGCTTGCTGAGCAAAAGGCGCAGGCGGGGAAAACGGCGGTAGATGTATTTGGGTATTTTTATGTCGCGCGACTTCTCGCGGTAGCCTCGGTTGCGCGTCAACACCACCACGTTGAAAGGGTGGCCTTGCTGCATGGCACGCTCCACGGGGATGGAGTCGGCAATTCCGCCATCGAGCATGGGCTGATGGTTGACCCACACAATGGGACAAACGTAGGGTAGGGAAGAGGAGGCTCGAGCAATGTGCACCAAACGCTCAGGGTTGGTTTGCTCAGTGAGGTAGCACGCTTTGCCTGTGAGGCAGTTGGTGGTGACCATTTCAAATTTCATGGGGTTGGCAAAGCAGGTGGCGTAGTCGAAGGGCAAAATCTCGTTGGGAATGGTGTCGTAAATGAGTTTACTGTCGAAAATGCTGTGTTGCGTCCACAGATATTTCATACCGATGTAGCGATATTTCTTCAGCAGGTCGACGTTGGTGTATTTGGCCCTTCCGCGCTGCTGGCTCATGTAAGACAGTCCATTGCACGCACCAGCCGAAACGGCCACACCATAGGGGAAGGTGAGGTGATGGTCGAGAAAAAAATCGAGCACTCCGCTCGTAAACACACCGCGCATGCCACCGCCCTCAAGAACCAAACCTGTATTTTCAGGAAGCGAGAATTGCATAAAACTATACCCTTTTTTAATTATTTCGTGCAAAGTTACGCTATTCTGAAAGAAAATCCGTACATTTGCCGTTATAAATAAGAACATACACCGCACGATGCAAGCAAAATATAAAAGTTTGTTTGCTCTTTGGTGTATGCTTAAAACAAATTAATAGTTATGCTATTTTCAAAAGAAACATACGTTGCTCGCCGAGAAGAACTTCGCAAGCAGGTGGGTAGCGGATTGATATTGCTGTTTGGCAACAACGATAGCCCCAATAACTATCCGTCGAACGTTTATAAGTTTCGTCAAGACAGTTCGTTTCTCTATTTCTTCGGCCAACACCGCGATGGCTTGGTGGGCGTGATTGACGCCGACTCGGGCGAAGAAACACTGGTGGGCAACGACATCGATATAGAAGACATTGTGTGGTATGGCTCTGTGACCTCTGTGGCGCAAATGGCCGAAGAGTGTGGCGTGGCTGCATCCGCCCCGATGGCGCAGTTAGAACACCTGGTGGAGAAGGCCGTTGAGGCTGGGCGTAAGGTGCACTTCCTTCCCCCTTATCGCCACGACACAAAAATCCAGGTTATGGATCTTTTGGGCATTCATCCCTCGCAACAACGCGAGGCCGCTTCGCTACCCTTGATTCAAGCCGTTATTAAACTGCGCACGGTGAAAACGCCCGAAGAAATTGAAGAATTAGAGCGTGCTGCCGTGATAGGCTATAAAATGCACACCATGGCCATGCGTTTGGCTCGACCGGGTGTGACGGAACAATACATTGGCGGTGTGCTCGATGGCATTGCTGCAAGTTATGGCGCTCAGGTGTCGTTCCCTAGCATTGTTACGATGCACGGCGAAATACTTCACGGCTATCCCTCGCCCCGTGCGCTCGAAGCCGGACGTTTGTTACTTGTGGACGCAGGCGCGGAAACCAATGAAAACTATTGCTCGGACAACACCCGTACCACTCCCATTAGCGGTAAATACACCCAACGTCAAAAAGAAATCTACGACATTGTGGCCGACTGTCACGACTTGGCTCTGACCGAGGCTCGTCCGGGTGTGCGTTGGTGGGATGTACACATGGCTGTATGCACCTTAATGACCAACCGACTGAAAGATCTTGGCTTGATGAAGGGTGACACCGAAGAGGCTGTGAAAGCTGGAGCGCACGCCCTGTTCTTGCCTCACGGCTTAGGCCACATGATGGGCATGGATGTGCACGATATGGAAGGCTTAGGACAGACCTACGTAGGCTTCGACGAAGAAACCCGTCCGTCTACCCAATTCGGTACCAATGCCTTGCGCTTTGGTCGCCGCCTAGATGTGGGTCACGTTGTGACCGACGAACCGGGTATTTACTTCATTCCCGACCTCATCGACGATTGGCAAAAGAATGGCACGAACGCCCAATTCCTTAACTTCGATAAGATTAACGAATATCGCGACTTTGGTGGCATTCGCATCGAAGACGATGTGCTGATTACACCCGATGGCTGCCGTTTCTTGGGTAAAGACCGCATTCCTTACCACACGGCCGATGTGGAGCAATTCGTGCAAGAACATCAAGAAGATAGTCCTATTATATATTAAGGTGTGAGAACTTGCTAGAAGAAGTATCTTTCCCCACATATAGAAGAACTCTTTTTTTATCTTCGTTCAACCGAAAATAACATACAACAAATATTTACAATCAACTAATGAAAAAGACTCTCCTCATTGCAGTAGCCCTTGTGTGCATGCTGCCAGGAAGCCTTGCTGCGCGCAAAAAGGCTGCTGCAGCAAAAGCTGACACTACCATCTTCACAACCATCAAAGCCAACCCCATCACCTCTATCAAGGACCAAAACCAAAGCGGTACTTGCTGGGCTTACTCTTCGCTCGGTTTCTTTGAGGCTGAACTTTTGCGTATGGGTAAGGGCACTCACGACCTCTGCGAATCCTTCCTCGTGTATAACACTTACATGGATCGTGCCGACAAGGCCGTTCGCACTCATGGTGATGTAAGTTTCTCACAGGGCGGTTCTTTCTACGACGCTGTGTATTGCTTGAAGAACTATGGTATGGTTCCCCAAACGGCTATGCCCGCTCCCGGCACACTCTATGGCGACAGCCTTTTCAACTTTAACCAACTCGATGCGGTGACCACGGCTTATGTAGAAGCTTTGGCCCAGGGTAAGCAAAAGAAGATTTCGCTTACTTGGAAGAACGACCTTTCTAATATCTACAAAGGCTACTTCGGCGAACTTCCCACTGAGGTGAAGGCAGAAGACGGAAAGACCTATACTCCGAAAACTTACGTTACCGATTATCTCGGTTTGAACATGGACGATTACGTGTCGCTCACCTCCTACACTCACCATCCTTTCTACTCAAAATTCATCCTCGAAATTCAAGACAACTGGCGTTGGGCTGAAAGCTACAACCTCCCCCTCGATGAGTTTATGGAAGTGATGGAAAGCGCTGTGAAGAATGGCTACACTTTCGCTTGGGGTGCCGACGTGACAGAAGATTATTTTGGTCGTCGCAATGGCAAGGACTATGCTTACGTTCCCAAAAACTTGAAAGTGCGCGACCTTACTGGTTCGGATGCAGCTCGTTGGGGCGGCACCATCAGCACAGGCGCACAAATCAGTTCGAACGAAGAGTTGACCATTACCCAAGAACTTCGTCAGCAAGGTTATGACAACTGGGAAACCACTGACGATCACGGCATGGTAATCTACGGTTTGGCCAAAGATAACCACAACAACGAATACTTCATGGTGAAGAACTCTTGGGGTGACTATGGCAAATATCATGGCATGTTCTATGCTTCGAAAGCCTATGTTGCTTACAAAACCATGAACATTCTTATCAACAAGAAGGCAATCCCCGCAGCCATCGCCGCAAAGTTGGGCCTCTAATTAAGAATTAAGGAATAAAACTCCTCAAAGTTTGCGCATCTTTTGGAAACAAAAGGTGCGCATTTTGCGTTGTAGGGGCAAGGTTGCGTTGGGCGCTGATGATAAATGGTGGGTGAAATAGCAAAACAAAGAGAAATAATTGCTGAAAAAGAACGGAAAAAACGCTGATTTACTTTGCCTTTCAAAAAAGATGGTGTAAATTTGCAGCCGATTAAACAAAAGTTGAGAAAGAAAAGTGGAGTTGTGAGCGTTTTACGCCTCCCATTCTTTTAAATACTTGACACTAAAAACAAAACAAACCTATTGAATGCCAGCACCGCAGAAGAATAATCGCCGCGATCGCAACAATAACAAACCACAACATCGCATAAACGAACAAATACGTTGTCGCGAAGTACGCATCGTTGGTGACGATGTAGAATCAGAGGTAATGCAAACCCGTCAAGCCATTCAGCTTGCACAACAAAAGGGCGTTGACCTCGTTGAAATCTCACCCAATGCCGTGCCCCCCGTGTGCCGCCTGATTAACTACTCTAAGTTTCTCTACCAACAAAAGAAGCGTCAGAAGGAACTCAAAGCAAAGCAGGTGAAGATTGAAGTGAAAGAAATTCGTTTCGGACCTCAAACCGACGAACACGACTACAACTTCAAACTCAAGCACGCTAAGGAATTCCTTTCAGAAGGCGACAAAGTGAAGGCTTATGTGTTCTTCCGCGGACGTTCCATCCTCTTTAAGGAACAAGGCGAAGTGCTCTTGCTGCGTTTTGCCAACGATTTGGAAGAATATGGCAAGGTGGAGCAAATGCCTGTGCTCGAAGGCAAGCGCATGATTCTTTTCATCGCTCCTAAAAAGACGGGTGGCGCTAAGAAAACCGAAACAGCATCTGCAGCCACTTCCGCAGAAGTAGAGCAGGGCGAAGCCGAAGCAAAGCCCGCAAAGAAAATGCCTCAGGTGAAAGCTAAGAAAGAATACACTGGTCCCTTCGTGGAAGGCGAGGATTTCTAAAAAAGCGTTTCGTTTAGCCGAAGCATTCACATCTCTCAAAAAAGATTCCGCTAGCGCGCTACGTTCGGTATCTCACGTAGCCGCAGTGATTATATTAATCAACAAAAACAAAAAGAAAATGCCAAAAGTAAAGACTAATTCTGGTGCTAAGAAGCGTTTCGCTCTCACTGGAACGGGTAAGATTAAAAGACGTCACGCTTACCACAGTCACATCTTGACTAAGAAGACTAAGAAGCAGAAGCGTAACCTCGACCACGTAGCTATCATCGATGGCACCAACCGTCGTCAAGTTCGCGAACTTCTCTGCCTCCGTTAATCTTCAAACGGTCGAAGCGGTGTTAGACGCGCACCTTCCGCTATTTTAGAAGATTGCCGTCAGCACGAACTTTTCATCTTTCACATTAAAGTCTAACCGGATGTTCAGCTTTCAAAGTTCGCTTACTATCTTTAAAACATTAGCAAGCAAGTGAGCGGCGCTAACCTCCAAAATGTAACAACAAAATGCCAAGATCAGTAAATCACGTAGCTTCAAGAGCAAAACGTAAGAGAATTCTCAAACTCACCCGCGGTTACTATGGTGCCCGCAAGAACGTTTGGACCGTAGCCAAGAACACTTGGGAAAAAGGTCTGACCTATGCCTTCCGCGATCGTCGCAACAAAAAGCGCAACTTCCGCGCTCTTTGGATTCAGCGTATCAACGCTGCTGCCCGTCTCGAAGGTCTCTCTTACTCTCAGCTCATGGGTGGTTTGCACAAGGCCGGCATCGAGATCAACCGTAAGGTGCTCGCTGACCTCGCTGTAAACAATCCCCAGGCTTTCAAAGCCATCGTTGAAAAGGCTAAGTAAGAAACTTACGAAGATATTCAACACACACATTTTTGGAGAAGCGTCTCGCTTAGAGATGTTTCTCCTTTCTTTTTGCTTTGAATGAGGGGTAATTAATAAACGCTGACAACGAATATCTATTTATCTTGTTTCGTTTTGCAATTTAGCCTCGCTTTTTCGTGCCTCGTTTCTTTATTAATATCTAAAGAGACATAGCTTTTAGTGTGAGGTGCATAGCTCGAAAACTTTGAAAAAATCAAGCATTTGCTTTGCTCTTTGCTCACCTTACACTAACTTTGCCAACAATTAAAATAAATACACCCATTAGTTATGGTAAAAATTACATTTCCCGACGGCTCGGTACGCGAATACGAAAGCGGCGTAACGGGTCTTCAAATCGCAGAAAGCATTTCGCAGCGCTTGGCGCAAGATGTGTTGGCATGCGGTGTAAATGGCGAAACAGTGGAGCTGAATCGCCCCATTACTCAAGACGCTACTATCAACCTCTATAAGTGGGACGATGAAGAAGGCAAGCATGCCTTCTGGCACACTTCCGCTCACCTCATGGCAGAAGCTATGCAGGAACTTTGGCCCGGCACCCAATTTGGTATTGGTCCCGCCATTGAGAACGGCTTCTACTACGACGTGATGCCCCCCAAAGGCGTGACTATCGGCGAGGGCGATTTCGCTAAGATAGAGAAGAAAATGCTCGAATTGGCTCAGAAGAAGGAGGCTTTGGTGCGCGAGGACATCTCGAAGGCCGATGCTTTGAAATTCTTTGCTGAGCGTGGTCAGACCTACAAGAACGAGTTGATTGATGAACTCGAAGATGGTCACATCACCACCTACACTCAAGGCAATTACACCGACCTTTGCCGTGGCCCGCAC
>CAVKKI010000078.1:0-10424 GCA_963656725.1 Oribacterium sp.
TTCCCCTATCCACTCCATCACCTGTTCCACTTCGGCGTTCACATTATCCACCCTTCGATATTGCGGAATTTCGCCTTCATGAATGAGCGACACATAGCCGTTCATATTCTCCTTTCCGCCATCCATATCGTCGTAGTCCATCCCCTTCACCACACTCACGGCCATTCGTTTGATAGGTTCGGTGGTGCGGTAATTAATTTTCAGTTTCCGGCTTCTCACCCCTCGCACATTGATGCCAGCTGCACTGAAGTTGATTTTCCGTCCCGTATAGATGCGTTGCATCGGGTCGCCAGTCAAGAACAGGTCGTTTCTTCCCTCCGCCACCAAGGCACGAAGAAATTTCAGTTCAGGGTTAGAGAAATCCTGAAACTCATCGGCTATCACATTCGTATAGGGATGAATGTCATGCGCTGTGAGGTAGTGGGTTGTTTCGTTAAACAGTTCCAAACGGTCCACCAGTTTTCTTCTTTGTTTCAAGGCCACATACTTCTCCACGAGTTTCCAAACCTCCACGCGCTGCTTGCGGCTCAACGCTTTGGTGCGGCCCACACGAGGCTGAAGCATGTACTGCTTCACGTCTTTGTTGCCGTAATAAACGATTACGTCGATGTATTCGTCATAAAGAAATTGCTCGTCAAATTCCGTCACCTCCGTTTCTAGCAACTCGCGCCATAGCCTCAGCGACTCTTTGTCGCCACTATAATCAAGCACCTTAAATCCGTCTTTCACCTGATACTTTTTGGCGGTGTCGAGCAGCACTTGGTCAATGTTTCTCAGCGTATATTTCTGTTTCGGAATGTCGAGTTTGTTGATCAACTCGGCCAAGTTCTCGCTCAAGGTGCGTGTGTAAGTGGTAAAGAGCACGTTGGCCTCGGGCGCTTCACACAGATGCTTCAAGCGGTGAATGGCCGCTATGGTCTTGCCCGTGCCAGCGCCGCCGCTCACCTTCATTGTGCCTTTATAATCGGCATTTACGAGTTTGCTTTGTGAGGGATGCAGAAAAATTTGCCATTTGTCCATGCCCTGCTCAATGATGCGTTGCAAGGCATCGTCGTCGGTCAGTTCCACGAAGCGCCGTTTGTTGTTGTCGCTAAGCAGTTTGTCGGTGTCGCCGTGCGCTTGTCCCTCTTCAATGTCCGTGATGAGGGTGTCAATGCTCTCACCGTCCATTAGGTTGAAAATGTTTTCATAAGCATCCTCGGGCAAGATGCTCTCTAGGGCATCTAGGTCGTCGAGCGTCTCAATAGCCATCACTTTAGCCAAGCATTCTTGGGGCACGCCAATCTTTAGCAATTTCTCTTGTGGCACCTCGGCAAAGAAGGGCGAGGCGGCTGTGGGGTCGGCCGTCACCACCACCGTTTCCGTTTTCTCTTCCACGGTGATGATTTGGCACGCATGGGTGTTTTCGTTCCACGCAAATCGTTTGTTCTGTCCCCATCGATAAGCCCTCTCGTGGTCGGCCACATAGAGCAGCCAATAGTTGTCGCCATCGAGCACGCCAATCACCGCTCGGTAGTTATCGTCGATGCGTGCCGTTCTGAGCGAAGGGTCTTTAAACTGCGCGATAGGTTCGAAATGAATGCCGTTGGTGGTGTTGTTTTCCCGAAACTTTCGTTGAAAAGCCACCACCTTATCTTGTATTTTCTTCGGCAGTTTAAAAATAGCGTCAAAGCAAGTATCTGAAAAGAACAATCTCATGGTGTTTCTTCTTTATTATTTCGTGTTTATTATTTCTTCTTTATTATTTCGTGATTAAATCTAGGTTGAATTCCTCTTGGACAATTACCTTATAGCCTTTCTCTTTCAGCACTTTTCGGTCGTTATCCGTACTCGGATTGATGGCAATGAGCGGTTGGTCAATCAGCAGGTCGGCACAAGCAATCACCTCGTCGTCGTCGTTGGTCAGTTCACACAGGCCGTCGTGGCTGAAGGGGATGTGGTGGTCGAGCAGCAAGTCTACGATGTCTTCCAAGCCGGGATAGAACAGCTTTATTTCCTCGCGGTCAACAGGCTCTGCGCCATTGTCGGACGCTTGTTCCGTCTCGGTGTGTGAGTTAAAGAATTGCAGCAAGTTATATCTTCTCCAAAAACCAATCCAAAGGCTCTTGTCCACTTGCGAAAGCCTTTGAGCCATTTCGAGGTTATAGGTCAAGGCTTTTGTGAAAGCTTCATCCACCTCTTCGTCCGTTGAATCATCTGTCAATTGTTCGAGGCATTGCTCGTCTTGCCACACGCTGTCGTTATACATTGTGCCACCCTTTCCCCAAAAATCCACTGCGTCGTTGATGGCCCAGAAGCATTTTTCTTTAATCGCTCCCAATTGTGGATTTTTGAGAATTTCTGCTAACCTTGTCACAGAGTTCAAGCCCAATTCGTCAGTCTGTTCTTTTTCAAAGAGTTGAATATCCTCCCAAGTCAACGTCCACGATGCCATTCGCTGCGGTTGAGCCTCTTTAATGCCTTCGCGTTTCTCTAGATCGGAATAGAAGCGCATGTGGGGAGCAGTGGCATGATAGGCGTAGCCATCGAGGTAGACGGCAAACCAAGGAATGCTCATTTTGTCGACAATTTCCTCGCCATTTATTCGAGCATACGCACACATAATCTGAAAGTCGGGAATCGTCACCTTCTTCACTCCATAAGCCACAGTCAGTTCAAACTGCGGTTTGATGTGATAGGTTAATTCCGTGTCCGTCTCCTCATCCTCCAGGTGCAATTTATAATAATAAGAGGTGTCGTCGGGCTTCTTCTCAAACTCCCAGCCGTTTTTATTGGCCAAGGTGTGCAGCGCGCGAATAAATTTCAATTCCAATTCGCTGTCTTCGGCCGCGCCATTCTGCGCAATTGTGCCTACCGACCCTGCAATGTTTTCCCACGACCGGGCTCCATTCATCAGTTTCTCGAAGAGCAGTTCCGCCTGTTCTCGGCTAAAGTCTTCGCGGTTAAATTGGTTGCCATAGGTCATGATGCAGTGGTAACACCCGTCTTTACCCTCAATTTGGCAAGCGCAGTCTTTTATTCTTTCATAGGCAAAGCCAATCATTTTCGAGAACTCCTCGGTGTCGTATAGTTTCGCCAAATAGCCCGTGCCTCCCGGAATGGTGTCATACATCACCAAGTAATAGTCTTTCTGCCCAGTAGCTTGGTTTTTTTCGGTGTAGGCATCCATCCGGATGTGGTCGGGCGAGGAGTGGTAATACACCTTCATGCCTCGCTCTAGTCCCGCCTTAAACATCTCCACCGTGGCCTTAGCGTCCATAATCTGTATGGGCAATAGAATTTTGATGGCCTCGGTTTGCATGTGCCGATAAAGATAGAGTGGTTCGAACACCTCATTGTTCTTATCCTCGGCAAAAGTCACCTCTTTATGGTTGCAAAATCTGTAGTGTTGCTCCACGGGCTGATGCTCTTTGGTTAGTTTTCCCAACAGCGGCGTAGCCTTTCCGCAATGTTTGCAAGTCACGAAGCCGTTTTCGGGTATCAGTCCGTCGTTGTTCACCTCCACCTTGCTTCCCGTTTGCATTTGCATGCCGTAGTTAGCCTCATACAAATCCATGTTGTTGCAAAATTCTATGCCGAAGCCAATGCCCTTCATGGCGTAGGAAGAAACTAGGCCTTTGTGATGAAACAAGAAGTGTTTTTTCACGATGTATTGCTCCTTCACCCGCTCTTCGTTGGCATCGTCGAGCACGGCGTCGGCCTTCATCATAACGCTTCTAGCATTGGTATATTTTAAGTAGCGATGCGTGTTCACACTCCACGAAGGGTCGCCACATTTCGGGCATTTAGTAAGGGCGTAGGCCGCCGTGCCTTTTTCTGCCACGCAGTCGCATTTCGAGCAATAACGCATGTAGATGAGGTTGTCTTTCCAATCGAAGGTGGGAATGCCGCTCACTTCGAGTTGGAACTTCTGGGTGCAGAATCGGCTGCCCGGTGCCAGTTCTTTAATGCCTTGCGAGGCAGCTCGCGTCAGCTCAATCACCTTCGGCTCGGCTGCATTGTCTTTCTTGTCTTCCTTCTCTCGGGTGGAGTAGACGCTAGCCTCCAGTTTCACGCCTGTTTCGGGGAAAGCGTAGTTGGGCAGCAAGCCGCTGTTGGTCATATATTCTATCACGCTTTCGTCCATCAAGTTGGCATATTGCCTTTTGCAGGTCTTTATCAAGTCCTTCAAAGCCTCTTTTGCCGGGTCGTTGGGTTGCAGTTTGCCTTCTTGCTCTTTATAATCGTTGAGTTCGGCAATCAAGGCATAAAGTCTGTCGGCCAGTCGTTGAAACTCTTTAATGAGGGTTTGAAAAAAGGTTTCATCGTCAATTGACTCATTCAGTTGGCTCAGTGTGGACTTTGTTTTCTCGTCATACTGCTCCGCAAAAAGCGCCTTCAGTGAGTTTTTGTTTTCTTTGATGAAGGCAATGATTTGGTTCACCACGAAGGTGGGCAATGCCATGGCGTTCTCCATCAAGTGCAGGTCTCTCACCCTGTCGGGCAAGCTGTTTTCTTTGCTGGCCGACACCCAAGTGTCAATGCAATAGGCCAGGAAGTGGCGTCGCAATATGTCTTTTGCCTGTAAGAAACAGCCGGGCGTGCTCACCTCTCCCTGCATCATTTCCAGGGGGTAGGTGTAGTAGTACATGTCGTGTGGTTCGCCCGAGTGGGCATAGTTCAACACCAGCGCGGCGCCCTCTTTACGTCCGGCGCGCCCCACTCTTTGCAAGAAGTTGCTGGGCTTCGGGGCAATGTTGGCATTTCCCATCACGTTCAAGTCGCCAATGTCAATACCCATCTCCAGCGTGGAGGTTGCGGCAAGCACGTTTACCGAGTTGGGGTGTGGGTGCAATTTGAAGTCTAGCTCCAGTTGCTCGCGGTCTTTTCGTTCCAGCAAGCCCGTATGCTCGTGGGCATAAACGCGGGGCGAATGATGGCGGTCATACACCTGTTGATAGTAGTTGAGTTCGGGCTGCGTTTCTTCTGAATAAATGCCTGGGCATTGATAGTTCAGGCAAGGTGTGTCTTCGCTCCAAAAGTCTTGTCGTGCCACGTAGAGGGTCGACTGGCACTTATCGCATTGAATGTGCTTCACGCTTCGGCTCACCCAAATGTGGTCGGGGTTGATAACGTAGTTACCCCCGCCCTGTGGCGCACAGTTCACCAAGCCCACCTCTTCCATCGTGCTGAGCAGGGTGCGCATAAAGTCATTAAATAGCGTCAGGTTCTTTTCAATGGGGAAGTTAAAGCATCGACAGAAAAAGTTGCTATACCAGTTGGGCTTTTCTCGTCGCAACACGGTCATGTCGAGCAGTTCGGCATTGCGGTCTTGGTAGACGATGCCTAGGGGTTTTGGGAAACTCACATTGCCGCCGAAGCGTTTGTTTAAGAAGTGTCGGCTGTCGAAGTTCCAGTTTAGCGCCCACAGAGTTAATGACTCGTTTCTAAACTTATAAAGGTAGTCGTGATCCACGGCTCCATGTTGCCTCATGCGCTGCAACACACCATAGGTGTAGTGGCAGAATTTCGTTTCATCGTTGGCCAGTTCCAAGTTGTTTGCTTGGAGCCATTCCTTCATTTTCTCGTATACTTGGCGAACGTCTTCGCTCTTGAAGAAGGTGGCCGATGCGCCGGTTTTCTCGAGGGTTCTGCCTCGTTGCGAGCGCAAGCCCAGTTCACTCACAATTTCCCAATCCACGCGCACGTCAAACTCCTTTTTAAACGCCTCCATGAAGCCGCTTCCCTCCCGATAGTTTTTGCGCAAGTCGATGTGTGTGGCCAGGTCGGCGGGCAAGAAGCGGTTGTAGTAGGCCTCTTCCGTCAGTTGCTCTTTCCAATAGCGTTTAAACCCCTCTTGCAGTTCTGCCACGTTCACGGCACGGTCGAGCGTGTTGAGATATTGTTGCATTGACTGGCGAAAGAGGAAGCGAAAGGTTCTTGCCTCGTAAAAGGCTGCTTGATAGGCTGCATCTTGCACGCTGTTGGTGAACACGAGCATTTTGCGGTCTTTAGCCTCCGCATGGTCAAAGTCGCTCGATAGCACTTGGCTCACCGCCACGCTCGAGAGGGTAGAAATCTTTCCGCCCACTTGACACAAGGCGTTGCTGTTACACTCAGGGCAAACCCTTGCAAAAATCTGTTTGCCATTTTTCGTTGAGGTGGTGCGGCTGCACACCCTCACCCGTAGCGTGTTTTCGCTCGAGCCCTCCTCTTCGTGAAGGTCTTTGGTGTTTACATGGCGCACCCCACTCAGGGCCGTTTCGTTCACATATTCCTCCACGGGCTGGTGGCTGGTGTTTTCAATGTTCAAGAGTCTCACCTCTTTGTCATTGTCCATAAAAGCCTTGTTAATGGTTGCCACGTCGGTGCAAAAGAAGTTGTCGCTCGCCATTTGTCGCGTCAGCCATCCGCTGGCTCCGCATTCTCGGCAGAAGTAGAGGGGCAGCGCCACACGTTCTTCATTCTTCTTTAGGCTGTGTCGCCACACAAACTCGGGTTCTTTTTGAAAGTAGCGCAACACGCCGCTCAATTCTCTCTGCCATAGCTGCACCTGCAAGTAGAGCAGTGGCAATTGTTTGCCTGTGTCGTTGAGCGGGCGTTTGGCGTAGGCAATCAGGGCCAGCAGGTTTTCTATGGCCAGCAGGCACACCTTCTCGCCTTCTTTTAAGTAGAGTGAACGGAATTCGGCGTTTTTGTCGATGAGTTGTTTTTTGATGTCGTCTATCGAGAGAATGCCTTCTGAAAGTGCCTCTAGCAGCGATTTCACCAAGCCCATTTTCCGCAGTTCTCTTCCCGCCTCTATGGGCGATGTGCTGTTGCGCTTCAGCCACACCTTGCAAAGTCGGCGCAAGTAGGTCTCTACCGTGTCGTTGGCTCCAAATTCGCAGGTGCGAATAAGTTTTCCCAAGGGCAGCGTGTGGTGTTCGTCGGTCACAAATTCGCTCACGGCAATGCGGTGCTCTTCAATCACATTTTTCTCCTCAAACCGTTCGCCAAACACATCGGTGGCATATTCGCAGAGCCTTGCTTTGCTGTCGGCGCCATTGCCAATAGTGGCCGAGGTGCCAATGGGGCATAGCGTGCCTTTGGGCAAGTGGAGTTTCAGTTTCAGTCGGCGAATTAGGTTGGCCACGTCCGGGCCTTGTGCGCCATCGTAGGTGTGCAGCTCGTCGAGCACAATGAAGCGCAGCGCCTTTGTCTCGGTGTCGATGTTTCCCCGCCATAGGGTGCTAAAACGTTGACGCATCAGTCCGTAGTCGAGCATTTTAAAGTTGGTTAGCACAATGTCGGGCACGGTGTCGAGAATGGCGTCGCGGTTTTCAATAATGTGGTGTTCGCCCATGGTGCGCGGATAGTCTTTGGCATCCACCCCTTCGCCCACAAAAAGTCCGGCCGTCACTTTATCGCGCAGCCGTTCATCGTTCCAAATAGTCTCGGCCAGGCGCTTGGCTTGGTCGCTGGCCAGCGCGTTCATGGGGTACATAATAATCACCTTCACGCCCGTTTGCCTTTCATACTTGTTGCAGTGGTAGCAATAGTCGAGTATGGGGTAGAGAAAACACTCCGTCTTGCCCGATCCCGTGCCAGTGGTGAGCAGGGTGGGTTCGGGTTGATGTCCGTTTTGCATTGAGAGCTGACTGAAAGCTTGCAGCTGATGCTTATAGGGTGGAAAGTTGGGGGCAATTTCTAGCGGCATGTGTTGGCTTTCTTCTTCCGAGGCCGACACAAACGGTGTTTTGAGCGAGATGTAAGGGCCCTTAAACAATCCGTCGTCTTTGTCTTCTATAAATCGGTAGAAGGCATCGCCCACCACTTTTTCTTTAAAGCGGAAGGTGGCTTTGATGTATTCTAGAATGGAGTCGCGCACTTCGCGCGCTTGTTGCAGGGGTAGCATAGACTTGATTATTTCAATATTTCCCAATGTCCGCCAATCGTCGGAGAACCCACTCTTTTTAAAATGCCAGTTTCTCTCAACTGTCGGAGGTGCTTTTCAACTCCACGCATTGAAATGCCGAGTGCTTTAGCAATCATTGGCGTTGTTATCTGAGGGTCGGTTCTAATTAATTCCACTATTTTATCTATGTTTTTTTGCTGCATTCCCGAACCTGTTCCCGAACCTATTCCCGAACCTATTCCCGAACCTATTCCCGAACCTTCATTAACGTTGGTTGCAACCTTTTCTTCATTAGGTTGCAAGCTGCTTGAGCCATTTGTTGCAAGTTCCATGTCCATTCTCATCGTCAGTTGGCATTTGTCAGGTTGCACCATTTGCTCAATCTTTGGTGTCTGCCAATGGTTGTCTTTCCATCCGTTCACAATTTTGTCTACACCGCTGCCGGCTTTTTCTGCCGTTCCGAGCATCATAAACATTTTTTGAATCGACTTGTTGCGACACACGCTCTCACCTCCCTCATAATATTTTCGTTTCGACACCAACAAGGTGCCAGGATTTGAAAACACCATTTTATTTGGGTAGAGTGTCACGTTTAAAGAGGCGTTTTCGCTGTAATCGGCATGTATCAGGCAGTTGGTCAGCGCCTCACGCACGGCCACATGCGCAGGTGTTTCTTCTCTGCGAATGTTACCTTCCAACACAAAGGGCTTGGGCAACACGGCTTGCAATTTGGGCAATATGGCACGATAGAACTGAAAGAGGTTACACTCCCAGGTTCCGTCAGGATAGATGCGGTTGGTCCATCGTTCGTTCGCATCCAATCGCTCTTGATAGTCGGGGAAGAAGTCGGGGCAGCAGCTAGGGTCGGTGATGGCATCATAGCAACCAAACATCAACAGTGCCGCAAGGGTAAGTCCCTCTTCGTGTGTTTCGCGGTCAATGCGGTATCCGCCAAGTTTCATCAGCAGTTGTTTGTCGTCGAGCGCCAGCCAAGGGTGGTCGGGCTTTGCCACAGAAAAGAGTTGACGATATTGCTTTAACGATGTAGGGTCGATGTCTGCGAAGCTATAATTTTTTAGTATACGAGAGTCTGCTGGCAACGACACATTGGCATCAGCAAACATTCGTTGCACTTCTCTTTCCGTGCATTTATAGTCGCCCTCATGGTTGCGTTTAAACGTTCCGTTATAGGGTTGTGTGGTGCGATACACCGGGCGCTGCTCGCGCATGGCTTGTGGAATGTAAAAGAGCATGATGAGGTGTCCGTTGTAGTCCACTATCTTCACATCTTCGTTACGCAAAAGGTTGCAACTAATGGTTTGCCTATTGTTCACGTTGTTCCAAAAATCTTTTGCGTATTTTTCCACTTGTTCTGGGATTAAATCGTCTAATTGGAATGTGCCCTTCTTTTCTGCCACTCCTAGCACGATGGTGCCTCCTTCACTATTTGCAAAGGCGCTGTAGGTATCCCAGAAACTGCCGGGGAAACCACCCGCCGCACTTTTAAACTCAAGGTCTCTCCCCTCTGTTTGTTTCAGCAGGTCCGCTATATAGCGGTTGAAATCTGCGGTGTTATATACTTTAATCATCTTTCTTCGTTTTCATTGTGAAACCTCTTTTCGAAGTGTGCCCAAGCCATTCGGTAGTCGTCGATGCGGTTGCAGCGGGTGTAGGGGGCGTAATAGGTCACTTGTTGGCCGCCATAGAGTTCGCTTTTCTGTGGGTCGATGGTGTGGGTGTGGGTGGGTGTGGTGCCGGCGTAGGTGTTGGGGTCGAGTTGCTCACCGCGAATGTCTTCCCACCCTAGCATGCGTGTTTTGGCGCTGCCTTTGCGGTCTAGGCCCACTCCGGTGAGGCCCTTCGAGCAGGTGAACACGATGTTGCCTCGGGCGTCATACCATGTGTCGGCTTCGTTTTGTTGCAGCACGGGGAATTGTATGGTGTAAATCATCTCCAGGTCTTTCAGCGAGAGGCCCAAGGCCATAGCAGCCAACACGTCTATTTCCACCAAGGCTTGTCGGCGCTCGTAGTAGTTTCGCAGCGGGGTTTCCCAGACCCAATCGGGGGTTAAGGTCGAGAAGGGTTTGAGGCGTGCGTCATCCTTGCTCCAGGTTTCGGCGGCGTAGTCGCTGCGCCAGCAGTCGCGCCAGAGGGAGGAGTAGTGGGTGGTGAGGCAGTTGAGAAGAAGGGTGCGGGAGTAGAGGGGGGATTGGTACTTGGCAGGGACGCCGAGGGGGAAAGACTGCATGCGGGAGCCTTGCAAATTGGATGCTCCTACTGTTTTAATATAGAAATCCATAACCAAGGAGGAACAGAATGCAGCCATATCCACGGAGTCATATCTATTGAGGAACGATATAGATATGACTCCGTTGATATGCGCTGTTTTGCTGCGCAAAACAGCGCATATCAACGATCTTTCTCCTGCAATACTAAGCATTTTCCGAAATCCAATTTTGTAATAGTCAAGCCAATCATCATATATTGCTTGCCCATTTTCATTCTGTCCATGCGGAAAGCCTTTGAAGAGATTTTTATATTCAGTTAT
>CAVKKI010000078.1:10434-11007 GCA_963656725.1 Oribacterium sp.
GGAACGAGGTACATAATTTTCTCCAATTTCGTCAATTGAAATATTGTCGTAATCTGAGTTTAAAGCACACTCCTTTCGAGGTGTCTTGTACAACGGATTTGCTACATAGAAATGAGGACCACTATAAATCATTTCATAATCTTTCATTGAGGTTTGCGTGATTCTATCTATTATTCCATCATCAACCGCACCCGTTTCATGTAAACATTCTTGAATAATCGTTGATTTATCGGACACATGAGTAGGATATTTCTGAATTTTGCTCAATATCTCAATAATCTCTTTAGAATGCAAACCCACCAACTTTGCGCAATCCCCCGTAGTTCCATCCTCAAACGTATCCGACAGAACCTGCAATTCTTTATCCGTAATCTCTACGATTCGGTCACGATGCGCCTTAATGTTCCATTTTCCATCCTCATCTTTAATGCCTCCACACGCCCCCTGCCCATCGTGCGCAAAGCAAGCGTCCACCGTGCTGGGATGGAACAAATTGCTAATTGAAGCGAAGCGCGGTGATGAACTTCGGCACGGACCGAGCAGTTGATCACCATACACCGTATGGTGATGAAC
>CAVKKI010000079.1:0-10922 GCA_963656725.1 Oribacterium sp.
GTGTAATCTAAACATCAAATCTCGCTGATTATTCATCTCACATCTCATTCTTTCCTACTAGCGTTTCTTCTTGCGCCGACGCGGGACGCGTCGCCCCCGGAGCTACTTGCGTCGTTGCTCAAATCTGTCACCAAACCGCGCCAAAATCTTTCTTTTTGCAATCAAAAAGCAATTATTCAGCCCATTCTTTTTACAAAAAGCTAATTATTTCTGCCTTTTTCTTCTTTTATAAGAAATAATAAGTAATTTTGCAATCAACATCAACCACACACATAACATTTATTTGAAACATGAAGAAACTTCTACGTTCACTCGCAGCTACCCTATGCGCTTTCACCTTCACGCTGAGTAGCTACGCACAACACGAAATAAAATTTGGCTACTGCAACGACTCGCTCTCGGCACGCGCTGAGGTGATTGGCAACACCAGTTCACAGTCGGAACTGAGTTTTCGGGCCGCCATCTGCATCCCCGGTGCCCGTTTGCAAATGCTGAAAGGCAGCACCATTAAAAGAATGCGCTTCTGCACCGACGGACAACTCAACAAAATCTACGCCTGGGTGCGCAACGACATCAACGGCACCGCACTAACTAGCGTGAAAGTGGGCACCACCCAAACGGGATGGAATGAAGTAACCTTCACAAAGCCTGTGGAAATTACGGGCAATGACCTCTATGTGGGTTTTAGCGGAAACGTGCCTTACGGCATGGGCATTGTGTGCGACGGCACACGCAACAGCAACGGCAGCTACTTCTACGACGGCTCGCAATGGATTGACCTGAGCACCTCGGCCAACGGTTCGTATCGCCCCTTCTGCATTCAAGTGTTTGCCGAAGTAGACAGCGACACCCCCATCGAAGACGTGGCCATTGAGAAAATAGAATTTGAAAACACTTACACCAAAGTGGGCGACAAGGCTATTGCCACTGTGAGCATCGGCAACTATGGTGAAACGAGCGTCAACGTTCCCCGTCTTTTCTATACCCTTGGCAACAACTCCACCCCCATCGAAGTGCCTACTAGCGGCACGGTGAAAGCGAACAATAGCGTAAGTTTCGACACCGAGATTGCTACCAATGATTTGGAAGATGGCAAAAATCCCATTCAGTTCTTTATCGAAACCAACGACAATTACAAGGGCAACGACACCTTGAGCGCTGAGGTGCTCTGCTACTCCACCGCTTACCCTCACAAGGTGTTGGTGGAACATTTCACCACCCTGCCCTGTGTGAACTGCCCCTACGGTCTGGCCACCCTCAACACCTTGCTCAACAACCGCAACGACTATGTGTGGATTGCGCACCACATTGGCTACAACACCGACGAACTGACCGAACAGGCTAGCTACACGCTAGAAGGTTTCGGCGTAACGCAAGCGCCTTTGGCTATGTTCGACCGCCGCGTGTTGCCCGTAAGCAATTCCACCAGCTATCCTGTGATTGGCATTGGCTACTCAAACGCTGCAAACGGTGCAAAAACGCTTAAACCCTCGTTCGATCTTTGCGCCAACACGCCAGCATTCGTTTCTGTCAATATTGAAAACCAATACGACCCCACCACCCGCACACTAACCACCACGGTGAGCGGTGAACGCAACGCTTTGTTTGAAACGTTCTACGACGACACGTATCTCACCGTGGAACTCATGGAAGACAACGTGACCACACAGAAAGGGCAAACGGGTAGCGGCAGCACCACACACAACCACGTGTTCCGCAAGGCGCTAAGCCGCACTTCGGGCAACTTGATGGAATGGGACGGCGACACCTACAGCGAAACCTTCACCACAGAAATTCCCTCTACATGGAACGATCAAAAGGTGAGCGTAGTGGCCTTCGTGAACCAAGCCATCACGAATGTGACGGAAGCCGAAGTGCTCAACGCCAACTCGCTCAACATTAATCACACCACGGCCGTGAGCAACGCCACCGCTAACGGAGCGCAAGTGCTGAGCCGCACCTTCTATAACGTGCAAGGTCAGCGCATCAACGCTCCCCTCACCCAAGGCGCCTACATCGAACGCATTGAAACTACCGAAGGCACAAAGGTGGTGAAGAAACTGCGCTAAGCGCCGTGTTATCGCAAATTTTTCTGTTTTTCATTCATAACAACAACAGGGCCGAAGGTTTGTCTAAACCCCACCCAAACTTAAGTCAACGCCTTCGGCCCTTCCCCTTCTTTTCTAGAACAAAAGTCAAACAAAAACCGATACAGTATGAAGAAATCTTTACTCACTACTGCTCTTGCCGCCCTCACGCTGACGGGCTCGGCACAAGTCTACGACGAATACAAAGGCATGTATTATAGCACCATGTCGCCCAACGGTCGCTACGTGGCCGAAGACATCAACGGCACCATCACCACCTACGACCGCTACACCGCCGACAAGCACATCGTGGCTCAAGAAAGCGACAACTACTCGGCCTACGCTAACTACGGCATGGGTCGCTGCATGTCGAACACCGGCATTTTGGTAGGTTTTGACGGTAGCGCTGCGTGCTACTGGAAGAATGGTGTGAAGACCGTGCTGACCGGCCCCTCGGGCGACACCAACTCAATGGACGGTGCCAACGCCATCACAAGCGATGGCAAGTACATTGTGGGCGAACTCGGCACTGACGTTTCCTTCGGCGGCGAGGGACTTATGGCTCGCCCCGCTATTTGGACGCTGCAAGCCGACGGCACTTACAAATGCAAAACTCTGCCTTACAAAAAGACAGACTGGCGCGGCCGTGTGCCTCAATACATTATGGCCAACCAAATCTCTGACGACGGCAAAACCATCGTGGTGCAAGTGGTTGACTACAACGGCTTCGTAATCTATCCCACCATCTATAAATATGATGAGCAGGAAGAGGAATGGACCTATGAAGATTTTGGTGATGGTTACCTTTGGGACGAAAGCAAAAAGGCTTTGATTCCGGAAGAGCCTGCCGACCCCTCCGACAGTTGTCCCCAAGCCGCAAGCTACATGACGAGCAGCGACTCTACGGCCTACAATGCCGCAGTAGACGCTTATCGCGACGCCTACGAGCAATATCAACAAGGCCTCATCACCTACGATAAAATTCCTGCCTATCCTTATATGTGGGATTACATCACCGACAACAAGGCTCAATGGAGCGCTGACTCTGCTGCCTACGAGGCTGCTGTGGAGCAGTTCTACAACGACTACGACACCTATAACACTGCTCTGCAAGACGCCATTCTCGGTAGCTTTGAGCAGAACTCTCTGCAACTTTCAACCAACGGCCGCTTCCTTGCTGCCTTGTGGCACACTCGCGGTAGCCAAGACGGCGGCGACGGTGGCGACATCGACGATGGCGGATTTGTAGTGGCTAGCAGAAAGCACAAAGCGCTGAGCGACGAAGCCGCAAAGCCCGAAACGGACACTGACACCGACGTTGACTTTGGTGGAGACACTGATGTTGACTTTGGTGGAGACACTGACGTTGATTACGGTGGCGATACCGATATTGACTTTGGCGGCGACGACGATGACTACACCGATGACGTGCTCGATGAAGAAGGCGACTTCCCCATTCTGCTCGACCTCACTTCTGAGAACGAAGATGTATATATCACCTACCTCAACGATGGTCTGCCCTCTTCTGTAACCGACGAGGGCATGATGATGGTGAACTATCCCTCGCTTTCATACTGCCGAACGGCTTATGTTTGCGAAATTGAAAGCGACCCCGTTCCCTTCTACGACTACATCGCTGAACGCGACGAGAAGGCAGGCGAATTTTTGAAGACAAACTACACCTTCAACGTGCCTGTAGAAGATGACGAAGACGACTGGGGCGTGGCTTGGAGCACAAAGAAAGCACCCAAGTTTAACAAAGCCAAAACAGCTGGTCTCAACTTCAGCTCTGTAGCTAATAAATTCCACACTAAAGACTACACCATTGTGAGCGACAGCCTCATCACCGGTACGGTAGCCGTAAACAACGACGGAACTATCTTTAGTTCATTCATGGTGGACGACCTCACCTACTACGACACTACGCAAGAGGAAGTTTATCGCTCATACGTTATCGACCTCAACCCCGATGCACAGTCGGCTGTGAAGAATGTAAGCACGAACAAGGGCGCTACGAGTCCCGTGCTCCGTCGCGAATTTTATAGCGTAAGCGGTCAGCGCCTCAACACGCTTCCCACCAACGGCGTTTATCTTGAAAAGAATTACACCGCCAATGGAGTTAGCACCGCTAAGCGTGTAAAATAATGCTAGGGCACTAGTAGATTAAATGCTAGAATAGAAGCCAAGAAAGCAGTTTTTATAAAGCCGCTTTCTTGGCTTTTTTTATGCGCTTTTTTACGCCCTTCAAATTAGGCCACTTGCGTTGCATTCTCATTATCCACTTAACAGAAGAGAACACTCTTCCTTTTTTTATTAATTTTGCAGAGAAAATGACCACTATTGAAAATCAACTTTCTAGGCAATGATAAAGCAACAACCCCTTCAGGCTGCAACCGAGCCTTCCATAGCCAAATATTTAAGCTGGGCGCTATTGGCGCTCTGCGCCATTTCGCTTCTGCCCTTCTTGGGCGACACCTTGTTTAACACCCGTGGCGAACCGCGTGAAGCGGTGGTGGCCTTGTCGATGCTGAAAGACGGCAACTGGGTGCTACCCGTAAACAACGGGGTGGATTTGGCCTATAAGCCGCCCTTCTTTCACTGGCTCATTGCGCTTTTCTCATTGCCCCTAGGGCACGTTACGGAATATACCTCGCGACTTCCCTCTGCCCTTGCGCTCATTGTGATGACGATGGTAGGCTTCCGCTTCTTCCTTAAACGCAGCGGCGCTCCCGTGGCGTGGTTGATGGCGCTAATCACACTAACCAACTTCGAGGTGCACCGAGCTGGCGTGGCGTGCCGGGTAGACATGGTGCTGACGTGCATGATGGTGTTTTCGCTCTATCTGCTCTACCAATGGGTGGAGCGCGGAATGAAGCGCTTGCCGCTGTGGGGCATTCTCTGCCTAAGCGGTGCTTTCCTCACGAAAGGGCCCGTGGGCGCTGCGTTGCCCTGCCTAGTGGTGGCTGTGTTTGCCTGGACTAGAGGTCGTGGTTTCTGGCCCGTGCTTTGGCGCATGGCCGTGGTGGGGTTGCTCAGTTGCGTGCTGCCTTTGGTTTGGTATGTAGCCGCCTATCAGCAAGGGGGTGAAAAGTTTTGGCATTTGGTGTATGAGGAAAACGTGTTGCGACTGTTGGGCAAAATGTCCTACGACAGTCACGTCAATCCCTGGACCTATAACGTGCTTACCGTCATTACGGGGTTCATTCCCTACACTCTGTTGTTGCTTCTCTCTCTCGGCTTGGTGAAATGGCGCAATGCGGCAAACGCTCTGCGCATTCCCGTTAAAGATTGGGGAATGAATTTGAAAGATTGGGCGAAAAAGCAGAAAAAATCCATTCAAGAGATGAACGATGCCGACTGGTTCGCCTTGCTAAGCGCCGCGCTCATCTTCGTGTTCTACTGTTTGCCGAAAAGCAAACGCAGCGTCTATTTGCTGCCCATCTACCCCTTCTTGGCCTACTTCCTTGCGCGTTACATTATTTGGCTTTGCACCTATCACAAACGCGTTTTAAACGGCTTTGGATGGATTATAGCCACTCTGGGCGCGCTACTCACCCTCGCCTTCCTCGTAATGCGTTGTGGTTGCCTCCCTGCGGCGCTGATGGCTCGCGGCAGTCATGAAGCTAGCAACCTTGCCATGCTGCAAGCTTTGCAAACCACGCCCATCGGTTTCGTAAAATGGTGCATTGCCTTGCTTCCGCTGCTCAGCGCCATGCTTTTCGTAAAAAATCGCTCACGCTCCGCCCTCACCGCCATGGTGAGTTGCGTATTTTGCATTTTCCTTGCGTTAGACGGCGTTTTCCAACCTTTAGTACTAAACACTAAGAGCGATAAGCCTTTAGCCGATTACATCGCACAGAAAGCGCCTAAGGGACGTGTTTACTCTTTCCGCACGGACGTCACCCCAGGCAATCCGCTTCATCCCTTCACCATTAATTATTACTTAGGCGACCGCGTTGTTCCCTTCGAGGCTTTTCAACCCAAGCAAGGGTGGCTCATTGTGGGGAACGAGAAGATTAAGGATTTCTGTCAGCGCTATCCACAATATGAAGTGAAGCTCAATAAAGACTTTCACCACAAAAGTTGCGACGACCACAAAATGCTGAAATTTTATCGTTTCGAACAAAAGAAATAAGCGCTTCGTGCTTAAATAGTGCGAGAAAGAAAAAAGGAAGAAAGGGAAAATAGAAAAAATGCTGAAACGAAAACAACTAGCGGAAATGCTACGCTTCGTGTTAGTGGGCGGCTTTGCCACCTTGCTACACTACGTCCTCTACTTGCTGTTAAAACGGTGGATGGAGGTAAACGTGGCCTACACGCTAGGCTACGTGGTGAGTTTTGTGGCCAACTTCTACCTCACTGCCTTCTTCACCTTTCGCACCGCTCCCTCGTGGCGCAAACTCGTGGGGATGGGCGGAGCGCATGGCGTGAATTATCTGCTTCACCTTGTGTTGCTCAATTTGTTTCTCTTCGTGGGCGTGCCTTCAGCGTTAGCACCGTTGCCGGTGTTTGCCATTGCCGTGCCCGTGAATTTTCTGCTGGTGAAATATGTGTTTAAGGGCGGATTGAAAAAACATCAGAAAGCATAATGCGTCACGAAACAAACATCATGCATTCTGCAACAAGCATCGTACATCCACAAACAAGCATTATGCATTCTGCAACAAGCATCAAGCATTCTAAAAAGATTATCTAGAAAAAAAGAATAAGCTATGAACTTCTGCATCATCGTTCCTTGTTATAATGAAGAGGCTGTGTTGCCCGAAACCAACCGCAGGCTGCTCAGCGTGCTCGATCGGCTGAAGGCGGAAAAGGGAGTGAGCGATAGCTGCTTGCTTTACGTCAACGACGGCAGCCACGACCGCACTTGGCCCTTGATTGAGGAATATGCCGCACAAGACGGCCGTGTAAGTGGTCTTTGCTTGGCGCACAACGTAGGACACCAGCAAGCCCTTTGGGCGGGCTTAGAATGGGCCGCAGCACACTGTGAGGCGGCCGTAAGCATCGATGCCGACCTGCAGGACGATGTAGAAGCTATTCCGCAAATGGTGGATTTTTGGCAAAAGGGCATCGACGTGGTGTTTGGAGTGCGCCGTGAGCGACGCACAGACACCTTCTTTAAACGCAGCACGGCTCAGGGTTTCTACAAACTGATGCAGGTGATGGGCACTAACGTGGTTTATAATCATGCCGACTTCCGCTTGATGAGCAGCCGTTCGCTAAAGGCTTTGATGCAATATCCCGAGCGCAACCTCTTTCTTCGCGGCATGGTTTCGTCGTTGGGCTTTCCCACTGCCATGGTCTACTACGACCGAGCGGAACGCTTAGCGGGCGAATCGAAATACCCCTTGCGCAAAATGATTAGCTTTGCCATAGACGGCATCACTTCGTTTTCTATCCGTCCTTTGCAATACATCACGCTGCTCGGCCTGGCCTTTCTCTTCATTAGCCTTTGCGCCATTGTTTATGGCGTGGTGTCGTATGTGGAGGGGCGCACCATTGCGGGCTGGACGTCGCAATTGGTGAGCATTTGGTTTATTGGGGGAGCCATTCTGCTGGCCTGCGGCATTATTGGGGAATATGTGGGAAAAATTTACACTGAGGTGAAGCGCCGCCCCAGGTATTTTATAGAGAAAGAGTGTGGCAGCGCTAGTAATTGGGGGGCGACGCGTCCCGCGTCGGGGCAAGAAGAAAAGCAAGAAGAAGAAGAAGAACAAAAAAAATAATAAAAGAGCAAAAAGAAACATACCCCTATTACAAAGAGAAAAAAAAGAAGAAAGACATTCAACACACTAATTGAATGTCTTTCTTCTTTTATTATGTTTAAGCATTGCAACAATGCTTGCGTTTCTACTTGCGCCGACGCGGGCCGCGTCACCCCCATCGACTGTTTCACATCAATTATGCATCCACATTCGCATAAACAGCGTTCTTTTCAATAAATTCGCGGCGTGGACCTACGTCGTCACCCATGAGCATAGAGAATACGTAGTCGGCATCGGCGGCGTTCTCGAGCGACACTTGCTTGAGTAAGCGACTTTCGGGACTCATTGTGGTGCTCCACAACTCCTCAGGGTTCATTTCACCCAAACCTTTGTAACGCTGGGTTTTGATGCTGCCCTCGGTGCCGTCGCCATATTTGTCCATAAACGCCTGACGGTCGCGGTCGTTGTAGCAATACTCCGACACTTTGCCCTTCGTGCATTTATAAAGGGGCGGCATGGCGATGTAGAGGTAGCCGTCTTGAATGATTTGCGGCATGTAGCGGTAGAAGAGGGTCATGATGAGCGTGGCGATGTGCTGACCGTCGACATCGGCATCGGCCATGATGATCACCTTGTGATAGCGCAGTTTGTCAAGATTGGCTTCTTTCGAATCCTCACCCAAGCCGAAGCGAATGCCAAGAGCCTGAATGATGTTGTTCACCTCGTCGCTCTCGAAGGCTTTGTGCCACATGGCCTTCTCCACGTTAAGAATTTTACCGCGAAGGGGCAGAATGGCTTGTGTGGCGCGGCTACGGCCTTGTTTTGCCGAACCTCCTGCCGAGTCACCCTCCACCAGGAAGAGTTCACAAAGGGCGGGGTCTTTCGAGGAGCAGTCGGCTAGTTTGCCGGGCAGTCCGCCACCCGAAAGGGGACTTTTGCGTTGCACGCTCTCGCGGGCCTTGCGGGCGGCGATGCGGGCGGTGGCGGCAAGAATCACCTTGTCTACTATGAGTTTGGCCTCCTTGGGGTGTTCTTCGAGGTAGTTGGTAAGAGCTTCGCCCACGGCTTGATTTACGGCGCCAGTCACTTCGCTATTGCCGAGCTTCGTTTTGGTCTGTCCCTCAAATTGGGGTTCGCCCACCTTTACGGAGATAACGGCGGTGAGACCTTCGCGGAAGTCCTCGCCCGAAATTTCCACCTTGGCCTTTTCTATCTGCTTGGCAGCGGTTTCCTCGGCGTATTTCTTCAACACGCGGGTCACGGCTTGGCGGAAGCCCACAAGGTGTGTACCTCCCTCAATGGTGTTGATGTTATTTACGTAAGAGTGGATATTCTCTGAGTAGGAGGTGTTGTACATGATGGCCACCTCGATGGGGATGTTGTTTTTCTCAGTGTTGAGATAGATTACATCGTCGAAGAGGTGTTGGCGCGAGGAGTCGATATAGCGCACAAACTCGCGCAGGCCGAGGTCGGAGTGGAACACGTCGGTGCGAGTGTTGCCCTCCTCATCGGGGCGTTGGTCGGTCAGAGTGATGGTGATGCCTGCGTTGAGGTAGGCTAGTTCACGCATACGGTTGGCCAGAATTTCGTATTTATAGACCGTGGTGGTGAAGATAGAAGCGTCGGGCCAGAAGTGCTGACGCGTACCTCTCAGTTCGGTTTCGCCCACCACTGCCACAGCGGCTTGGGGGTGACCTTTGGCGTATTCTTGACGATAGATTTTGCCATCGCGGAACACTTCGCTCACCATTTTGGTTGAAAGGGCGTTCACACAGCTCACACCCACACCGTGCAAACCGCCAGAAACTTTGTAGGAGCCTTTATCGAACTTACCACCGGCGTGGAGCACGGTCATTACCACTTCGAGGGCTGAGCGGTGCTCTTTGGGGTGCATATCAACGGGAATGCCTCGACCATTGTCTTGCACGATGATGGAGTTGTCGGTGCAGATGGTCACTTCAATGTGGGTGCAATAGCCGGCAAGGGCTTCGTCGATCGAGTTGTCTACGGTTTCGTAAACAAGGTGGTGCAGACCTTTTTCACTGATGTCGCCAATATACATGGCGGGGCGCTTGCGCACGGCTTCCAAGCCTTCGAGCACTTGAATGTTACTGGCGCTATAGCTGGCAGTGCCTTTGTTTTCTGTTTCTTCCATATGGGGTTTTGTCTAATTTTCGGGGTTTTCTTGCAGTGAGCAGTGATAGGGCGATAAAGCCCTTCAATCGCTTCGCATACATTAGTGAGCAAAGTTACTCATTTTTTGGCAGATAGGCTCGTCTTTCCGCCTAATTTTTATGCTTTTAAGAATGAATAAAAAGGAAATGAAAAGGATGAAAGATAGAGAAAGGCAAAAAGCCAAAAAAGGTGCGCCCCTACATTAGGAGCGCACCTTATTTTAAGTCAGCAGCCTTAAGAAGACAGCTTTTTAGTTTCTAGTTAAAATCTAGTGATTACTTAACAAGAACTTTCTGACCACCGATTACGTAAACGCCGGCGGGGAGGTTCTTGGCAGCTTGGCTAGACTTAACGCCCTTGCGAACAAGAGCACCGTTGGTGTTGTAAACGTCAACCACTGCGGGCAATACTGCAACATTTGCTTCGCTTACGCCAGTAAGAGCTTCGAGAGCAGTCTTACCAAGGTCGAGTGTAGCGTAACCATTTTCTTCGCCAGTTGCATCGGTAGCAGCTACGTAATTGAAGTAACCAGAGTTAGCACCTACAACGTAAGTGTTAGTGCCAGTTACAGCGGTTACAGTGCCGTTGTTCAAGTAAGCGTGAGGAGCAGCGATGGTGTCGTTAGCAGTGAGTGTACCAGAGAGTACGTTGTCAGCGCTAGCCACCGGAGTCAATACATATTCAGTGTCGGCGAAGTTGCCAGCGCTGAAGGCCAAGTTGAATTGGCAGAGACCTACGGTAGAGGTGCTGCTAGCGTCAGAATGTTGTACGCTTGTTACCTGATAGATGAACGGAGTGCCTGCGGCGATTTCGTCACTGGTTTCAGCAAGCACGAGTTTGTTGGTTTCAGTGTTCACACCTACAACGTCGTAGATGATAGCGTCAGAACCCTCAACAGCAACGGGGAAGGTGCCGATGTAGAACTGACCTACCTTGCGGTTGTCTACGCAGAAAG
>CAVKKI010000080.1:0-10823 GCA_963656725.1 Oribacterium sp.
GTGGGGGCGACGCGGCCCGCGTCGGCGCTAGTGAAAACGCTAGTAGATTCCCCCATTTACTCAATTTATATAAACAAAGAAAAGCGCAAGCAGAAAGATAATTTTCTCTGCTTGCGCTTTTCTAATTATTTATGCATTTTATTCTAGCGTTTCTACTTGCGCCGACGCGGGCCGCGTCGCCCCCACTGACGAGTTCATGCTGACTAGCTTTTCTACTTGCCCCGACGCGGGACGCGTCGCCCCCCAAGAGCTAGAGTCCCAAACATTCTAGAATTTGCCAAGAAGCTGCTCATTAAATTCCGCAACCTTTGTTTTCAGCGTCTTTCTTTCGTCTATGGTTTTGCCATTAAAACTCTTTTTGGCGCTGAAATCTTCGTAGAAGCGGTGCTCGTCTTTATAGCTAAGAATGGTCAGTTTCTTATCATCGTAGTTCGAATAAGAAAAATGGAACACATCCTTAAAAGCCGCTTTATCGCTATCGCAGTCTTTTTGATAATCATAAACCAATTGGTAGCCTTGCCCGTTGAGGTTGGCTTTTAATGTAAATGTTGTTGGGTTATCTGAAATATCAATGTAGATGTCATCACTGCAAGCGTTGTAAACTGTTTGGGCTCCATCATCATACAATTTGTTGCATTTGCTTTCATCTCCAAACATCTTGCTTGGTTTTAGAATGTTACCCTCCGGCAAACTTTCTTCAATGTCGTTGTGCCAATGAGAAATATAACCGCTTAGAAGATGATAGAGAATGATTTTTGCAGCATTATCGTTGATGGTGGCTCGGGTGAGATATTTAGGAATATAGGCTTCATTGTCGGGGTTGGGATTCACAAACCAAGCGTTGCGCGCTTCGTTATTGTCAAAATACTTAGACTCCCTGCTAGCTGGTTTTACGCAGATAGTATTTCCCGAAAGGCTTTTATTGTTTACTTTCTTTGTCTCTTCCACTAGGTCACCAAAGGAGAAGAAGGCCTCGTCGTTGCTATGATCCTTCGCTTCATCGGGAAAGGCCAGTTGATTTTTCCATTTCCCAGAAACAAGAATGTCGGAAATGCCGTTCTCCGCTTTACGGATGGAGAAACTTAGCGAGGGGTCAACGTCGATATCTTGGTCGGCATCTTCCAACTCAGCGCCAGTGCGGTGTTTTACGATAAACTGATATTTTGATGGGACATAGTCGCTTGTGGTATAAATCTTATTTGAATTATCCTTGGTTCCAACTTCAAATTTGGTGAAGTCGAATTTCTCGTCCTTATCTACGTAGTAGGTCACTTTCTGCACCTTATCGTAGAGGCCACTTTTCACGTTGGGAAGTCGCAAGTTATAAACGTTATAGTCGCCTTTGTTATACCATGACGATTTTTTATAGCCCGAGTAACAAGCATTCACTTCACTTCCCTGCGAAAGGTAAAAATTTAGATCTTTCAGCGTTTCACTGTATTTCTTATTCACCACTCCGATAGTGGCTTTTACGTTCTCTGAGGTTTCGTTAAGGGTGGAAGTGATGCTTCGGTCCTTGTTCCAAAGGTCGAGATAGGTCCACATGTAGCTAATGGTTCGAATGTCGTCGTAGGTGAATTGTTCGGCTTTGATTTCACCCACGCCCTTGTACTTAAAGTCAGCGTCTTGCACAATTTCGGGGTTGGAAATGAGGCGCAACACGTTGAAGAAGTTCTGCACCATGCGCTCGGCGTCCGACTTGTTGTTCGACAGGTTGGTGGGAAGGTATTTTCCCTCTGCCACCATCTCATAGTTCGGGTCGTCAACTTTCGAATTAGCCGGCACGAGCTGGAAGGTGCACCAGTGCGTTTTGCGCAGACTCTCTTCTTTGCTGCACGGGCGCACACACACCCAGAAGGCAGATTGGTTGCCTTTCTCTTGATAAATTACATCGCCAAAGCTATAGTAGCAACCCTTGGGCTTGAGAAAACTGAAAGCGTTGTTGCCAAGAGCCTCGGCCGGCACAAAGCGAATTTCCTCGAGCGTGGGAATTTGTTGCACGTTGACTTTGAGCGTGGCGTAGAGGTCGGTTGTGTTGCCCAGTTGAAACTGCATAGAGCCAATGCCGTCTTGCTGCCAAGAGTCGTTGGTGGGTGTGCCAGTCACGTCTTTTGAGAGATAGCTGCGATAAATGCGGTCGGCTTCTTCCTGACTGCTCGTCACCACATAGCGCACGTGGGCTTCGGCATCGTCTTTCACCACGCCCACGGTGGGGGTTACGGTGTAGTTTGTCGAATTCCAATTGTTGGGCAAGGAGTCTACGTTGGCTAATGCGCCAAGCAGGGTCTGCAGGGTTTCATACTTTTGAGCATCGGCCTCAGTCTCTATCGTGCCGTTGCCATTTTGGTTTCCGCCATCGGCAAGATCGTTGTCTTTGCAAGAGCCAAGGCTTAGGCTTAATCCCAAGCCCAGCGCCATAGCGCCATAAAAACGAAGTGTTTTTCTCCTCATAAACGGGGTATTTATTGGTTTATTAATCGTAATAATAACTGCAAATATACAACAAATTTTAAACTGCAAGGCTATGAGTGGCTTAAAAAGTGACGTTCTCGCTAAAAGAAAGTCTCTTTAGAAATGCCTTAAGCCCTCTTTAATCTTTAAGAATGCCTTACGTAACAAAGAAATCCAACCTCAGCCTTGTGATTGGGCTTAGGTTGGATTTCCTAAGAAGCATAGCTTCGTTCCTTATGCAGAGTGGCTTACTTACTCAGCTGCAAGCCAACATACATGCCGTTGTAGTTGCTCAAAATAGAGCTGATGGCGCTGGCAGAGGTGCTCTTGCTGAGAGCTGAAACGCCCTTCATGAGCGAAAGCATCTTGCTGCTCTCCATGAGCAAGCTAATTTTGCCGTTGCTCTTGGTGATGTGGGGAGTCATATTAGCAAGGCCGGCAAGGTAGGTCATCTTGATGGTCTTGTTGGTGGTGTCGAGGGTGTAGTTGCCTTGAATGGTGCGGCCACCGATGTTGGCAGAGTAGGTGTTGTCTTTATTGAAGGTGAAAGAGCATGAGCCCGACTTGATGCCAAACTTAGAGAGCTGCGTGTTGAGCTCGCTTTCAATTTTGTTGGCAGCCACTGCGCCGCCAGCCTTGGCTAGCAAGTTTTCGCTTTCAAACACGCAGTCGGCGCCACTGTAGTTCCAAGTGCCCACAATGTCGCTCTGTGAGAGCGTGCTGCTGCTGCCGAGCAAGTTGCCGAGCAAACTGCCGAGCACAGAAGTGGTGGTGGAGGTGGTGGAAGAAGAGGAAGATGAAGAACTGCTGCTGCTGTCGCCACCCAGAGCGTTGTTGAGCAGTGCGCCGCCAATGTTTTGGGCAATGGTGCCGCCAGTGGTTCCACAACTAGTAAATGTCAAAACACCAGCCATCAAGGCTAATGAAAGGGTTAACTTTTTCATTGTTTTATTGTGTGTGTAATTGCTTAGGCTTTCGAGCGCTAGGCTCTTGGGCTTAAGAGATTGTGATTATTTTACGAGTGCAAAATTGAAAAAAAACTCTGAGATAGACAACTACCTCAGAGTTTAATAGACGAATTGTGGGTTTTTACCTATGAACAATCGGTATTTTCGTTATTTCACCACCTTGAAGGTTTTGCTCATTCCGTTGTTAAGGGTGAGCTTCACCACGAAGGTTTGGTGAGCAGAGGCAATGGGCAAGATGGCTTCGGTGGCTCCGCCAAGGGTTTCGCTCATCACCTTTGCGCCATCGAGGGTGTAGACCTCGGCGCTCTTTAGTCCGAGCGGAGCTTGAGCCACGAGACTATTGCCGTTGTAGCTGAGGGTGGCCTCGGCGCTGCTCACGTTGTCGGCGGTGATGCTTTCCACCTTGCTCACCACGGGGCGCTCATCGGTGTTAGTTTCACTCACTTCATAAATGGCGATGGGCTTTTCTCCCGTCCACTTAATGCGCAAGGCCTTGGCGGCTTGTTGGTCGGCGTTGAGGCTAATCTTCACCACACCTTTGCCTTCACCGTTAGCTTCCACGTCTTGCCAGGTGTCGCCATCGAGCGTCACGGCGTAACTGATGCCTGAGGTGGTTTCGGGGTCGCAGAAAAGGGTGACGCCTTCCACGTAGAGGCATTTGTTGAAGTGGTAGATAAACTCTCCGCCTTCGCTCGTGCTACGTGCGTAGTAGCCCGTAGAGGTGGTGCCGTCGCCATCGGTGGCATTGCTTAAGTAGAGACCTTTATCGTCGCTCAATGAACCTTGATTGTTGATGGCTTTGCCGTTCACTTCAATCTCGTGCAAGCGGAGCCATTTGTTTGAAGAGGGAAGCTTTGTCACCTTCAAGCGCACGTATTTCGCATTGATGGCTTCGGCTTCGCCTGTGGTGGGGTTGTAGTAGATGAAGTCGGTGGCAATGACATCATTGTTGTCCACCGTGGCCACTCTTTGGCTGGCTCCTGAAGTGATGGTATAGGTGGTGGTGTTGGTGCCTACCACGGTGAGGTCGCTCCACGTTTTATTGTCGTTCGACACTTGCACCACGCCCTCGTTAACGTTGTCGCCATTGGTGGTGCCCATGCAGATGCGCACGCTTTCAATGGGAGTTTCCTCCTTAAGGGTCACTTGGTAGGTGTCGCCTAACTTTTGGTCTTGCTTGATGCAGGTGTAGGTGCTGTAATCGCCGTCGTACATGTAGTTGGCGGTGTGATCATTGTAGAAGCCAGAATTGCTGGGCACGCTGCCGTCAGTGATTTCTGCGGCGCTTTCAAAGGTGAAGGTGGTTTGCGATGCAGCGAGCTTTAGGCTCTGCGTTTCGTTGGTGATGTTTTGCACCACAAAGTGGCGGATGCGGGTGCCTACCACCTCGTCTTTGTTATAGAGTTTCCAGTCTTTGCCGTTTTCGCTGACCATAGCGCGGAATTTCTCGCCCGTCACGAAGTCTTCGGCCACGGTGGCGTCTTTCACCCTCTTTCCGTAGGGAAGTTCAAAGCCTACGTAACCGCCAGCGGGAATGTTCGAAGCGCGGCCTAGCTTCACGTAGACGCTTGCGCCGCTGTAGCTAGCTTGCGGCTTCATCAAGTTGTCGACGTTGGTGATTACTTGCGGCTCATCGCTCACGTTAAACATCCAATTGGTGGCGTTCTTCGTCAGGTAATCCTCAACGAAGGGGGTTAGATAGCGGTAGGCGGCATGGGTGAGGCGCTCATCGGTGTTGATGTAGTCGCTGCCGAAGCCCGACATGTGGTGGGTCATGTAGTCGCTCTTTGTGCTGAGCGTGGGCACGGCTTTGCTCATGTTCATGTAGTTAATCCAAGATTGCTCAATCACTTCGCTCACGCTAGAGTCTACTGCCGAACTAGCCACATCGAGCAAGGTGTCGGCGTAGGCGGCAAGGTCGTGTAGGCGAACCACCCAGGGCTTCACGTCTTTGTAGAGCAAGCGCTCGCCATCCACGGTGGAGTTTTCGAGGCTCGCCATCACGTCGCAGTTGCTCATAATCTCCTTCATCAGAGCTTGCAGCTGGGTGGCGTCGCCATTTGTCTTGTAATTCTTGATGAGCGTGTTGAGCGCATCGGGGTCGTTCTTGCTCAAGTAGGGAGCGAGGAAGCGGTAAGCCTTTTGTGCGGCTTCGTTTCCGGGGAAGAGACCTTTGAATGAGGCTTCCCACGACTGGGCATTGTTGAAGGCTTTATTGTTCCAACCAAAGTCGCCAGCCGAGAACACGGCGGTCTTCGAGGCTTCGCCCTGCTCCATGGGGTTGCAGATGATGCCTTGGCTGCTGGCGGTGATTTCAGAGGGCAATGAGGCGTTGTTGTTCACATTGGGCATGTCGTAGAAGTTGCTCTTCATGTCCATGGGATAGATTTCGTTAGGCCCCGTGCCGTTGTCGTTGCAAGGATAGTTCCACCACCAAATCACCTCGCGTCCAAATTGGTTTTGCACTTGGTTTAAGTCGCCATCGTTAGGCACCGACCACACGCCATAACCCGTGTAATAAACGGTGACGTTCGAGGGCATAGTGCTCAAAGCTTGGAAGAAGTTGTTGTATTGCGTGTCGGGGCCAGCAAAGGCGCGGCAATAGATTTGCGGCGTGAAGCGAAGGGCTTTCACAGTGTCGGCGGGGTCGGCTCCAGGAGTGTTCCATTTGGCTTCGATGGCGCGTTGCAGTTGAGTGATGCGCGAGGCGGTGAGGTTCATATCGTCTTGTGTGCTAGGCACTGACACGTCGTCGCAGAACACGGCAAACTGGCGG
The DNA here is from genome assembly GCA_963656725.1 of Oribacterium sp. Classification (GTDB taxonomy): domain Bacteria; phylum Bacteroidota; class Bacteroidia; order Bacteroidales; family Bacteroidaceae; genus Alloprevotella. Next base: position 6,196 of record CAVKKI010000080.1, read on the forward strand.
AAGCCGAGCTTATACATGCTCGTAAACTTGCTCATAATGTCGGTAATCACCGTGCTGCTGTTGAGCAAACTGTTGCCCGGGTGAATGGCCCAAGCCACGTTTACCTTGGTGTCGCTGGCCACGCTGGCAAAGTCTTGCATGTCTTCACTGCTCACGAAGCCCGAAGCCTTTTGCTTGTCGCTGAGTTGAGCCGAGGTGGGGTAGGGTGTGCTCCAACTGCCCGAGTGGTAAGGGTCGCTCTTCGCGCCATACACGTAAGTGTTCATCTTATAGCGCATCATGAAGCGCAGCAGGTCGTTGCGCACGTCTTTAGCGTAGGGCTTGCCATAGAAGCCTTCAATGATGCCGCGCTCTTTAAGGTCGGCATAGTCGTTGAGCGTAACGGTTTCGAGGTCGGTGGTGCCGTTGTCGAGTATCTGCTCTAACGAGGCCAAACCATAGAAAGTAGCGTCGGTGTTTTCGCCCAACACGAGCAGTTGAGCCACTCCGTTGCCGCCGTCGGTGAGCGAAAGGATGTGACGGTCGTATTTCTTAGCCTTTGTCAGCACGTCGAGCGATAGGCCGAGTTGTGTGGCCATTGCGTTGCCCGAGCCTTCTGCTCCGTTAATGCCGAGGTAGATGTTGGACTGTGTGGCATCGGCTACATCGCTAAATGCGGCGGTGATGTCGTGTTGGGCAAAGATGTCGGTCACGCGCTTTTTCGTGGCAGCGTCAATGCCGTTGTCGCAAACCACGTTTACGGTTTGAGTGAAGCTAACTTTGCCAGTTCCAGCGGTTTGTTCGTGCGGAATGGGGTAGATGGTGTATTGCGCCGACATCGTCAGGGGGAAGAGGAGGGCGGCCATACCTACAAGCAACGATTTCTTTTTCATAGAGTTGAAAAGGGTTATGAGGTTATTGTTTTTTGTTGTCAAGAAGGTTAACTTTGGGCACGTGGTGAACTAGAATAATAGAGTGTGTTAGCTCTCCTTGCGCCTTACTCTCGCAAAGGTAGTAACTTTTGGCTAACAATCGTGCTTTTTGGGGAAGGAAAGTGTAGATGTTGGCGTAAAACGTGCCGTAATTTAATAAAGCCACTGCTTGCGCATAGCCTCGAGGAAGTCTTTAGTGAGGGGAAGGCCTGCCGCATCGGGGATGACGCTGTCACTGAAACAATAAGGACATTCGGCCGTAGGCTCCTCCGACGATACATAGCTTGTTACTTCTGAAGCCGGGAATGTTCTGCAACAAGAGTAACAGCCGCAAATCTCCGATTTTTCTATTAAACTGCGATTGCGAGTGGCGGCATCGTAGGCGGCCTGTGCTAAAGGATGATAATCTTTTTTCATTGTGGACAATTATAATTAGTGTGCGGTGTGTGCTATAACGCAAGATTGGGGACGCTTCGCTCTTGGTTTGCAGAAGCTAAGCGGCGTCCCCAATCTTGTTTGTGCTGTTTGTCTACGGCTTTCGAAACAAATCAGATTCTTTAGTTTAAAACTTATATCCCAAGGTGAACATCACGTTCTGTCGGTTCAAGTCAACGCTTTGTCCTTTCAGCAAGTTAATGCCTTGCTCGGTGTAGTTATAAGCAAAGACATCGCCCTTTTGAGCTTGAAATTGGTAGGCAAGGTCGGCATACCAGTTTTTGCCGTGATAGCCCAAGCCCACGGTGATGCGGTTGGTAGCGCCAAGGTTCACGTAGTCGGTGTTGAGGCTATAGTGATAGGCTGGGCTGCTGGTGAAGCAGTTGAGTTTAGCTTCCTTTTTAAAGGGCGACGACACGTAATTATAGCCCACGCGAGCGTAAGTGCCTTTGGCCAAACGCACTTCGGCACCAATGCGGAAGGTGTGTATGGTTTTCAAGTAGCTGTCGATTTCAGCGTCCATCGCCTTGTCGCGCTCAGTGGGCACGTTGTCGTAGTAATAGTCGTAGCTATCTTCCTTGGGCCAACGCAGTTGAGCGCTCGAGTAGTTGCTCATTTCATACTCCGCATCGAGGGCCAGATAATTGCCCACGGTGGTGGCGGCGCTGAGGTTGAGTTTCCACGGCGTGCGGATGCGATACTCCAAATCGTTCACGCTAGCGGGCGCTGAGGTGCGGTCGTAGGTGATGCCTAAAGAAGTTGTGTAGCTATAGGGCGTTTCAAGGCGCAAGGAGGCATCGCGAGTGAGGTCGTAGAACACGGGGGTGCTCAAGGCCACACCGAAGCGGAAGGGACTGTCTTCGATGGGGCGCGCAATGAAGCCAAACTTGCCATCCACACCCACGCCTCTCAGGTCTTCGCTATAGTCCATGTTGTAGAAGCCCGATTTGTTGCCTTCGTAGAGCAACTCGTCGTAGGCCAACACGCTGTGAATGTTCACATTGTAGAGTCCGAGAGTGAAACCGGCATAGAAGCGGTCGCTGCAGTTGAACGAGATGTTGAAGTCGTATTGCTGCACACCGCCCCATTGTGCGCGTCGGTAGTTGTAGGCGCTAGCGTTGCTTGCTGCATAGTCACTCACTTTGTCGCCGGCTTTCACGTTCGAGTTGGTCAGCAAGTTGCCGTTAGCGTCTTTCGCCCCAATAAGTTGGGCGTCGAAGGCGGTGTAGGTGAGTGGAGTGGTGTAGTTGCAGTCGCTGCTGCCGCTGGCAAGGTTCAGCGCCGCTCCGTTGTAGTAGGCAAGCTGCGCTATCTGCCACGACTGTGATAGGCCGCCCGCCACGGCCACGTTGTTAAGCCCCACATAATTTTTCAGGTTGCGGCGCTTTTGATAGTTGAAACCAAAGTTCACGAAGTTTAAGCCCTTGCCTCCGTTCCCCGTTTTGATGGAGTAGACAAAGCCCATTTGGTCGAACGAGGCGCGCGAGCGGCTGATGTCGGCAAAGTCCTCGCCATTAGGTTGTGCGGTCACGCTTCCCGTGAGTGACATGTCGCTGCGGCGGTACATACCAATCGCGGCGGGGTTGGTGCCCATGGTCGATAGGTCGGCACCTAGGGCGTTCATAGCTCCGCCCATGCCCACGTAGCGTGCCGTTCCGTTAAGGTCGCTGCCCGATAGGCTTTCTATTTGATAGATGTCTTGGGCCTGCATGCTTCCGCAAAGGGCAAAGGCGGCCAAGGCTATGGTGTGTTTGCGTTTCATTGTTGTCGTGTTTAGGTTTTTGAGAGAGAGAACTTGTGAGCAAAGGCTTGAAGGCATGATTGACATCCTTTCCAACTCCTTACAAGTTCTCCTTATTATATATATAAGGTGTGGATGGCTTTCGACAGAGAATATCTCTCTATAAAAGGAGCGGCGCGTTATCTGCCACGTCCTCCGCCACCGCCGAAGCTACGGCCACCGCCGCCACCACCGCCAAAGCTGCGTCCGCCTCCGCCTGTGCCAAAGCTGCGTCCGCCGCCCACGCTGCCACTGCCTACGCTGCTGCCGCGCGAGGGTTGACTAAAGGTGCGGTTACTGTTTGAACTTGAGCGTCCGCTATTGTTGCTCGGAGTGAAAGTGCGTCCGCTGTTATTGCTCGGTGTGAAGGTGCGTCCGCTATTATTGTTTTGATTAAACGTGCGGTTGCTGCCAGAGCTGGCGTTGCCAAACACGCGGCCCACGTTGCTACCGTTGCTGCGATTGAAAGTGCCGCGCGAACTGTTAGGCGTAAACGTGCCACCTCTGCCCGTTGTTGAGGCATTGGCAAAGCCGCGACTTGGTCCGGCTCCTTGCGCTCCGCCACGGCTCACCCAGCCGCCCACGGGGCCACGCTCCGCATTGAAGGGCCGTGAGGGGTGTGCTGCCCAGTGCGGGCCGCCTCCGCCGTGCCAGCCCCAGCCCCAGTCGGGACCATGCCAGGGGTCGTACCATCCGCCCCAGTTCCAGCTATAATAGGGGCGCCAGCCATACCAACTGCCCCAACCATACCATCCGCTCCAACCCCAGCTCCAAGGCGAGCCGTAACCGTAGTAGAAGGGGTCGTAGTAGAGGTCGCAGTAGTCCCAATAATAAGGGCTGCTCACATACACACCCACGCGGGGCGACCAAAAGCGCACAATGCGCGAGGTGCACTGCCCGTCTTCATACCCATCGTCGTAGCCCTGATCATAGCTTTGTTGAGCGGTGGCGGTGTCGGCCACTGCGCTCTTATAATTCCTGCCGCGACGGTTGTAGCTGTCCACATCCCAATTGCCGTTGCCTCGGTTGTCGGCCCAATGGCTTTGTTCGAAAGCAGCGTCATCGCTGTTGGTGATGGGGGAATAGGTTGACCTGCCAGGGGCAGTGTAGGTGTCGGTTGTAGTGGTCTTTTTCGACGACGGAACGAAGTACACGTCGTCATCTTGTGCATAAGTGCCCATCGTGTAGAGGCACATAGCGAATAGCAATAGCGACTTTTTCATTTTAGTTCCTGTATTAATTTTCGTGTGTGTGTTTACTCTTTGGTTGCAAAGGTAACGACTTTTTAGTCGCATACTTGCATCTTGTGGCGGAAAAAATAGCCCATTTTGCTTGATTTTTATCTTATTTAATAGAACAAGACGCTTCCAAGCTGCAAATTCCGAGCATGCAGCCCTCTTCATCCTAGCTTAGAGTCTTGCCAAATCATATTGAAAACACGACTCTATCATTTAAGGGCGGGCTGAAAGCCCAATGCATGCACCTAGCCCAGGGCAAGCGAA
>CAVKKI010000081.1:0-10653 GCA_963656725.1 Oribacterium sp.
AATACGTAAGAAAAGTGATTATAATAGTTGTTTTTGACCTTCGATGATTTGAATAAAAAAAGGCACACGATTTAATTGGTAAATATGACGCAACTGGCAAATGTTAAAGAGAACACTAATGTAAAGATAGTCTGGGAGATTCTCATTGAAAAAAAATCTGCATCTTACACATGGTTTATTTAGGGGCATTTCACGAGAGTCTATAGGAGAAAACAAACAATGTGCCGCCCCCTTTCAAAAGTTTTTGTTACTTTTGCAATATCATACATATTAATAAGGACTAAGCATCAATCGCAGCAATGAAGAAATACGTTAACGACCTTCGAGTGGCTCAAGTAGAAGTGCCACGCAAGGGCTACGTTCTGCTAAAACTCGAACCCACCGAAGGAACACTTCCCGAAATTCTCCCTGGGCAATTTGTGGAAATACAAGTAAAAGACTCTCCTACAACCTTCTTGCGTCGCCCCATCTCAATTAACTTTGTGGACTACGACGCAAACCTTCTATGGTTGCTCATTCACGAAGTGGGCGAAGGCACACACCACTTGGCACAATGCAAAGTGGGAGACCTCATCAATTGTGTGTTCCCCTTGGGCAATGGCTTCACCTTGCCCAAAGAGAGCGAAAAGAAGGTGTTGCTTGTGGGAGGCGGTGTAGGTACGGCCCCACTGCTTTACTTCGGCAAAAAACTACACGAAATGGGATGCGAACCCACGTTTTTGTTAGGAGGTCGCACGGCGAACGACTTAATGCAACTTGACTTGTTTGAGCAATACGGCCGTGTGTTCATCACCACCGAAGATGCATCGAAGGGCGAAAAAGGATTTGTAACCAATCACAGCCTACTTACCCAAGAACAATTCGACCAAGTGTCAACCTGCGGCCCTAAGCCTATGATGATGGCCGTGGCTCGCTGGGCCCATTCGGTAAGCACCCCTTGCGAGGCTTCGCTCGAGAACTTAATGGCATGCGGCTTGGGTGCTTGCTTATGCTGCGTAGAAAAAATGGCTGACGGACACAACCTTTGCGTGTGCAAGGATGGTCCCGTATTTAACACAAACGAATTATCATGGCTCAACTAAGCGTAAATATAGGCGGACTGAATCTTAAAAATCCCGTAATGACCGCCTCGGGCACCTTTGGCTACGGATTGGAATTTGCTGATTTCATCGATCTAGAACGTCTAGGCGGATTCATTGTGAAAGGCACTACTTTGCACCCTCGCGAGGGCAACGACTACCCACGCATGGCTGAAACGCCCTCGGGCATGCTCAACTGTGTGGGATTACAAAACAAAGGCGTTGACTACTTCTGCCAACACATTTATCCGCAACTCAAAGACATCAAGAGCAACGTGTTGGTTAACGTGTCGGGATCTTCGCCCGAAGACTACGCCGAATGTGCCGCACGCATCGATGAGTTAGACCACATCCCCGGCATTGAACTCAACATTTCTTGTCCGAACGTGAAAGACGGGGGCATGGCTTTTGGCGTGACCTGCGAAGGAGCGGCTAGTGTGGTGAAAGCGGTGAGAGCACGCTACCACAAAACGCTCATTGTGAAGCTATCGCCCAACGTAACCGATATAGCCTCGATTGCCAAAGCTGTTGAAGCCGAGGGAGCCGATAGTGTTTCGCTCATCAACACGTTAATGGGCTTGAGCATCGACGTGGAGCGTCGCAAATCGCGCCTGAGCATCGGCACTGGCGGACTGAGCGGCCCTTGCGTAAAACCCGTAGCTTTGCGCATGGTGTGGCAAGTGGCTCGAGCCGTAAAAATTCCGGTAGTGGGATTGGGTGGCATTATGAATGCCACCGATGCCATAGAATTTTTAATGGCAGGTGCCTCAGCCATTGAAATTGGTACGGCAAACTTCATCGACCCCACCACCACTGTCAAAGTGATTGAGGGCATCAACGAATGGCTCGACAGTCATCACGTAGCCGATGTGCACGACATTATCGGTTGTTTGGAGTGAAGCTACCTCCAAAAAAAGAAACACAAAAACTAGGGTTATCAACCTTTAAGGACGGAATTTTACAAAACCGTTCTAAAAAAAACACGAAACATTATGAGCGAACTGAAACGAAACGAAGCTGAACGCAACGAGTTTATCCACACACTCTGTGCCATCTATCGCCACGAACAAATGCGCCCCACCACTGCCGATGCGCATCAATTGGCCGACTTTATCGACAGCTGCATTCAAACCAACGATTCGCTCATCCGCGATGAGTTTGGCTTCAACCGCATCAACCTATCATTGCAATCTATTCTGCTAGCCATTGATGAGATTGGCTTAGGCGGACACGCACTTACGGCCTATTTGCTGCGTGCCGTGGTGCGTAAACTGGAACAATGCAATTTGGTGGAGCAGTTTTTCGGAAAAGACGTGGCAAACACCTTGCGCGGCTTTCTACGAGTAGAGGCCATTGAGGTAAAAACCGAGGCCATGCGCACCGACAACTTCCGCAACTTGCTCATTTCGCAAGCTGGCGACATGCGCATCATTTTAATGCTCATTGCCGACAGTGTGAACATTATGCGCCACATCAAAGACGTGGAAAATGTGGAAGCGCAACGCCGCATCAGCACCGAGGCTGCCTACCTCTACGCACCGTTGGCTCACAAGTTAGGACTCTACAAATTAAAGAGCGAACTGGAAGATTTGAGTTTAAAATACTTGGAGCACGATGCCTACTACATGATCAAGGAGAATCTGAACGCCACGAAGCGGGCACGCGATGCCTACATCGAGCAGTTCATCGCCCCTATCCGCCAGATGCTCGACGCTGAAGGCTTGCATTACCACATGAAGGGGCGCACCAAGAGCATTCACTCCATTTGGCAAAAAATGAAGAAGCAGCAATGCGGCTTCCACGGTGTGTACGACCTCTTCGCCATCCGCATCATTCTCGACTCACCGCTCGACAAGGAAAAAGAACAATGTTGGAAAGTATTCTCGCTCATCACCAATAAATATGAAAGCAATTTAAAACGCTTACGCGACTGGCTCACTGTGCCCAAAAGCAACGGCTATGAAAGTCTGCACATCACGGTGAAAGGCCCTGAAGAGAAATGGGTGGAAGTGCAAATCCGCACCGAGCGCATGGACGAAATTGCAGAGCATGGATTGGCTGCCCACTGGCGCTACAAAGGAGTAAAGAGCAGCGGTGGCGGAGTAGACTCTTGGCTTGCCGACATCCGTTCGGCCCTTGAAACGGGCAATGAGGGACTGCTCACTCAAAGTCTCACAACTGACTTGAAGGAGCAAGATGTCTACGTATTCTCGCCCAAAGGCGACCTTTACCGACTGCCTCCCCACTCCACCGTACTCGACTTTGCCTATACTATCCATACGGGAGTAGGAAATCGCTGTGTGGGTGGACGCATCGACGGAAAGAACTACCCCATCCGACAGGAATTGGAAAGTGGACAAACGGTAGAAATTCTCACCTCAAGCACTCAAAAGCCAAAGGCTGAATGGGTAAACATTGCCCAATCAAACCATGCGCGTTCTAAAATACGCTCGGCTGTTCGCGAACTCACCGCAGGCGAAATTGCCCTTGGAAAGGAGACGCTTGAACGCAAAATGAAGAATCGAAAGATTGATTGGGACGAGGCCCTTATCAACCAAACCATCAAGAAATTAGGTTATAAGGAGAGCTTCGACTTTTTCCGCGATCTTGGCGATGAAAAGGTTGACATCAACCGTGTGATCGACACTTACCTCGAAATGGGCAAGCGTGAGCAAGGCACCGCTGAAAGAGCCGCTACCCGTTCGGCTGAAGAGTTTAGCATGGAGAGCGAAGTGGGCGTAAAGGCCAAGGGCGAGCAAGACGAACTCGTCATTGGGCGCGATTTGAAAGGACTTGACTATCAGTTGGCTCGCTGCTGCAACCCCGTTTATGGCGACGACATTTTCGGGTTCGTCACCGTAAGCGGAGGCATTAAGATACACCGCACAAGCTGCCCCAACTCACCCGCCTTACGTGAGCGTTTTGGCTACCGTATAGTTAAAGCGCGCTGGGCTGGAAAGGGACAAGGATCTTACCCCATTACCCTACATGTGGTAGGACAAGATGATTTAGGCATTGTAAACAACATCACCTCAATCATCTCGAAAGAGGAACACATCATGCTTCGAAGCATCAACATCGACTCTAACGACGGACTTTTCTCGGGCATTCTCACCATCCTCGTTGACGACACGCAACGCCTCACGGGACTCATCAAAAAACTCCGCACCGTGAAAGGGGTGAAGGCCGTCAGCCGAAGTTAATCGTTCTGTTTTAGAAAAAATGGCGTCACAAATAACGTGACTTACGTCCCCTCTCTCCATCCCCCAACCCTTTATCTATGCAACCTATCCACACATATCGAGCCAAACAATACGCAGCCTTTCTGCTTATTGTTTGGCTTAATATGTGTGTTTGTTTCACCACTGCATCTGCACAAACACCCTCAAAGTGGCTGCATCCAGAGAAACTCATTTTTGCTTTTTCTGATAGCATCAACACCCTGATGCAATCGCCCGATAATCAGCAATTAGTAAACGAATGTAGCGTGTCGGTCTACCTACGCCACAACATGTACACTCACCGCCAAGGTCCCATTGTGCGCTACATTCCTGGCATGCTACAGCTAGAACGCGGCACACACAATTACCTCACTGAAGCGCAATTGCAAATACAAGTGCGGCCGCCTGGCGAAATGGACTGCAAAGTGGTGGCTTTTCACACCAACGCTAAATACCTGCGGCCTCAACGATTTAGCAGCATGGGGCGATTTAGTTTTCAAATCTATCACTCCAAACTCTTCATCGACCAACTGCTCAACCCCTTCAACCGCCGCAACCGACGCTTTTATCGCTACGAACTCGACAGTTTAATTCAAGCCACCGACTCCACACCAACCACACTGCGTGTACATATCCGTTCCCGCTTCAGCAACGATCAATTGGGCTACGGCTACGCGCATGTTGACGCCACCACAGGAGCCATTTTGGAATTTCAAATTAAATTTCGACATCATCTACGTTGGATAACCGTTGGCGCCCAAATTGGGAAAGACGGCTATGAGCGTATGGTACCTGTCAGCATGCGCATCGTGTCTGATTTAGATTTCTTTGGCAACCGGGTGTATGAAATTACCGATGTCATTCCGCATCACACCTTCAGTTGTCCGCTTCCTCAAAAACCGGCCAAGAAGAAACAACGCCTTGATTTGACTAAACAATGCATTCTACGCATCGACACAACGAGCATCATTACCAATCCGCAATATTTTGAGCCAATTCGTCCCAAAAATCTTGGTGAGGTAAAATTGAATAATTTACAAGAATATAAAGATCTCGCCCAAGAGACTTCTCCTTCTTTAGAAACCAGTCAAACAGTTCAACTCACAAAAACAAAAAAGAATAGTGAACTAAAAAAACAAACACAAGAGTTGCTACTCTCATCCCACACTTTTAACATGGGCGACAAGGGGTACGCTAGTCTTCACCTGCCCGCCGTTATTACCCCTTCTATGGTGCAATGGGGCAAAACGAAGGGACTGTCGCTCAAAGCCCGAATCAAATTTAACCTCAATCCACACCGAGGCGAAGGTAGCGAGAATTTGTTTGAGTTTAATCCAAGCATTGGTTATAGTTTCAAACAGAAACAAATTTATTGGCAATTGCCCATCCTCTTGCGTTTCGCGCCAAAAGTTAACGGACTTTTCGCCTTTGAAGCGGGGGGAGGCTCGCACAACTACAACAACAAGCAAGCCGAAGATTTAAAAAAGAAATGGGAAACGATTGAAAAATTCGACTCACTGCAACGACTCATCGATAATTATGGTTTCCACGACTATGTCGACACCTACGTGCAAGCCGACCTCCGCTTATCGCTCACCCCTGGTTTCCATCTCACTCTCGGTCCTCGCTTTCACTCTCGCACCCTGGTGGAATGGAACAAAATGGCTGAGCAAAATGGACTGATAAAGCGTTTCACCACCATCGGCCCACACCTCCAATTGCAATGGACACCGGCTCAATACTACTATCGTCAACAAAAGCGTCGCATTCCGCTCTATTCCCGCTACCCCACCTTCACCCTTAGCTACGAACGGGGCTACAACACCCACAAAGGCGACACACATTACGAGCGTTTGGAAGGAAGCATAAACTACCGACTTCCCCTCTACGCCATGCGCACGCTCTATTTCCGAGCTAGCGCTGGCCTCTACCCTCAACGGGGCAACGATTGCTTCCTCGACTACGACTTTTTCCGCTTCAACTATATGCCTCAAGGGTGGAACGACGAATTCACTGGTGAACTGCAAGTGCTGAGTTCGAGATGGTATAACGAGTCGCGCTACTACGCCCTGCTCACATCTACCTACGAAAGTCCCATGCTCATTTTTTCTCGTCTGCCCATCATTTCTCGCCTCATTCAAAAGGAAAGAATCTATCTCAACTTGCTCTCCGTACAAAAGCTTCACCTTTACACCGAACTAGGCTACAGTCTTAGCACACACATCGTTGATTTTGGCGTATTCGCGGGCATCTCACACGACCATTCTGTAACATTGGGTTGCAAAGCCGTGCTGCGCTTCTTCGACAACTAATGCTGACAGGGGCTTGCATTTCCCATTTCCATTCTTATACACACAAAAAAAAACTTACCCAACCTCTTGACTATGTTTCTAAACATCCAAGAGATTGGGTAAGTTCTATTTATGCTTCGCCGCTCCTGATTAGAGGAAACGGGCAAAATATTGAAATGGTCTTATTCTGCTGCCACCGGACGAACCGAATAGCCATAGCAACGATAGCTGTCGCTATTATAAACGTTGCCGCTATTGAAATAGAGGCTATAACCAAAGCTGCCCGTTTTGTGATAAAGCGAGCTCGACCAATAAAGGCCATACGTGCCCTCATTGCTCAAATCGCTTCCGCCCTTATAACCTGCAGCAGGAAGGAAAATGCTATTACCATTCGTAGCCGTTACAAGATAGCCCTTATGCGTAGCATCCCACGTCCAAGTGCATTTCGTAATCAACTCTTCAAACTCCTTCTGAGTGGGCATACGAAAACTTGTTCCCCAAGTAACAGTAGCCACATCATCCGTAGAAACAAGCACTGTGTCGTTGTCTACATAATTGTATTTGGTGAAATGGAATGCATTCGCACAATTGTCATATTTATCGGCACAACTGCAATAAGTGTCGGTTGAGGCGGTGTAACTATCCTTGGTAGCCGTTCCGCCCCAAGAATAATAATTGCCATTTTCGTAGGGAGTGGTTGCGCCCACATTGCAAGCGGCCCATTTCACAGAAAGTCCCAAATCAACCAACGTATGTTCTGTGCCATCACTAGGCACTTTATCGTCAGAGGAAGTGTTTTCTCTTACCACCACCTTGTAATTGTTGTAGCCACCATTCGTGTAGGAGTTGACCAAACTACCATTATTATATACGTCCATCACTTGGGCATGGCTAGAAAGGCAACCCAACGCCACAGCCAAAAGGGTAAATATCTTTTTCATTATTTTGTTTGTATAATTTCTAGATAGAGATTTGTAGATTAAGGTTTTGGAACACTATAAATGTGTGTTACCATTCCCACTCTCCCGATTCATTAGAATCTGCGTCAAATTGTTTCCAATTAGAATACTGTTCCTCTGTTTCATGCTCGTTTGTTGGGGAGATAATATCAGAAGGAGAAGAAGCAGCCAACATAGAAGAGGGTTCTAATAAAAGAACCATTGACGTGGGAGAAAGATAAGGCTTTTTCATGTAATTTTTTCGAAATGAATAGAAAGGGATTAACGGATGCGATTGCCACTGACATTATATTTCTTACCACTCTTCACAATCACAACCTGTCCTTTCTCTAAATATTTTCCGTCAGTAAGAGGGGTTGAGGATGTAGCGTCAGAAATACCCGTAACATCGTCTCCAAAATAGAAAGGCACATAAGCTAAAGCACTACTTTGCGCATCATCGGTTGTCACGAAGTAAGCCTTACCGGCTGCAAGCGTAGAGCCCGTGTATTTGAAAAATCCAAAGAGCGAAGCATCGTCCTTGGCGTGTCCCAACGTATAAATAGTTTGGCCTGAAACAGAAGAGGTCGTTATTTTAAGAGAAGAACCACTCAAAGCGCTATTCACACTTGCTGGGTCAGAATTCGAGAATGAGAGACTAAGTGTTCCCGCATTTTTCAAAATAAGACCAGTTTCTGGAGCTATCACCGTGCCTGCAGCAAGACGTGTGTCATCAGTAAGCAGCAACTTGCCATCTACATAAGTGGGAGCATACACCTCCACCTCGGCATCATCGGGAACTGTTAGTTGGAAAGGAGAGTAAAGTGTGGAATATCCAACTGAGGCCACCGTACAATCCAACGCATTGGTAGCATCGCCTTGTTCACCTAATTCCATCACAAGTTCCCCGCCATCAGAACAGGGAAGAGTAGCCACTGTCGCAGTACCGTTCGACACCACCGCCTTACCATCCGAAAATTCAAGGGTAAGTTGTGCTCCATTTGAAAGGGTATGCCATGCCGAACCTAACGAAGCAATCTTCGTTCCGTTCTGTTGCACAGAGAAGCAAGCACTTTGTGCAAAAGCTCCTCCCACGCTCAGCAATAACGCTACACAGAGGGCTGCACTTCTTGACGAACTACGCTTAGCATAATTGTTCATCGTTATATAAGTATTAAGGGTTAACAATCTAGATAGGATTCAATCGCAGCAAATTTACATATTTTACGCCTATCCACCAAACTTTTGCAAAATATATTCTACAATTGTTATACTTTGGTTTACACTAGAAACAAAGATAGGCGGCACCTCAACAATAAAAACAAGCGAGCTTGTTTTGTATTGTTTTCGGTTTGCACTATCTTTGCACACAGAATGATAAACGAGCAATATCCATCCAAACTTTTAGAACGAGCTATACAAGAACTCACCCGATTGCCAGGCGTGGGACGAAAAACTGCACTTAAATTCGCTCTTCACCTACTTGCACAAGACAAAGAGGTAGTACACACATTCAGCGATAGTTTAACACACCTTTGCGACGACGTAAAACACTGCAAAGTGTGTCACAACATCTCCGACACCGATGTGTGCGACATCTGTTCTAACTCCTCTCGCGACCGTAGCACCATTTGCGTTGTGGAAAACATTCACAGTGTGATGTGCATCGAAAACACGGGGCAATATCACGGATTATACCATGTGCTGGGTGGGGTAATCTCTCCCATGGACGGCATCGGACCATCCAACCTCGAACTCGACTCACTCTTTCAGCGAGTAGAAGAAGGCGGCATCAAAGAAATCATCCTCGCACTCAACCCCACGATGGAGGGCGACACTACTAATTTCTACATATCTCGCAGACTAGCTAATAAAGGAGTCACATTCTCCGTCTTAGCTCGAGGCGTAAGTATTGGCGACGATTTAGAATATACCGATGAAATAACCCTCGGACGCTCCATTCTTGGTCGCACGCCCCTTAAGTAAAAACAAAATTCATTCATCTGAATGATAAAAAGAAACCACCCAGTCACACAACACACTCCATTATTCATGAAACAATCACTCACTCTCGCGCGCGTTATATATATAGGTGTATGGTGCGCCGTAGCGCTCTTTACCGCACTCTTTGAGAGCAACCTCCTGACCGAAGCGTTCATCCCCTCTACCCCCGAAACGGAATATGCACTTCATCTTCTCTGCATCGTTCTAACCCTTGCAGGAACTTGGGGAAGTCTGAAACTTTTCAAATTGATTAAAGAAAAACTCATCAAGCACCCTCACACGCTAGGAAGCTGGAATTTGGTAAGAACAGGCATCATGGCCGTATGCATTGCCATAAATCTCATCACCTACTACGGACTAATGAGCGGAACCACTCCTCTCTTTTGCTTATTTATCACCCTAGCAGGCTTCGTTTTTTGTTGGCCTAAAACAAACGAAGTGGAAAACTAAACACGACTTTTCTCTCCATGCACCTACGCCCCGTTGAACCCGAAGACCTTCAGTTGCTTTACACCATCGAAAACGACACCGAACTATGGGAAGTGTCGAACAACAATGGTCCTTATTCGCACTATGCGTTGAAACAATACATTGCCAACCAAGCCTCCGTATACGACAGTGGAGAGATGCGCTTCATTATTGACTTAAGCAACAATCCACAAGATGCCGCCCAACCCATTGGAATCATCGACCTAATCAACTACAGTCCACTCCATGCCCGCGCTGAGGTGTGCATCGCCCTACTTAAAGAGCATCGCAACCAAGGTTACGCCCTACAAGCCTTACAGCAACTTCACCATTTCGCCACCGAGCGATTACGCATTCATTCACTCTATGCGCTCATCTCTCCCCATAACGAAAGTTCTATTCAGCTTTTCACAAAAGCGCACTACAAACACACAGCCACCCTCAACGAATGGCAGTTTTCAGGGGGAAAATACCACAATATCGACCTTTTTCAGCATATTTTCTAAAAAAAACGCCGCAAACGTTTGGACGTTCAGAAAAATGTTGTACCTTTGCACTCGCAATCGAGAACGAAGGCAACCAAACAAAAAGAAGGTGTGTTAGTTCAGCTGGTTAGAATACATGCCTGTCACGCATGGGGTCACGGGTTCGA
>CAVKKI010000082.1:0-10590 GCA_963656725.1 Oribacterium sp.
TAGTTTTTCTTATTAAGCCAGTAGTGAAGCACTATTAAGCCGGTAGTTTTTCTTATTAAGCCGGTAGTAAGTCAGTGGGGGCGACGCTAGCTCTTGGGGGGCGACGCGTCCCGCGTCGGGGCAAGCACAAACGTAAAAAAGAGTTAGCATTTTTATGTAAATGGGATGCTAACTCTTTTTGCGCTTTCTTCTTGCACTGCTTCTTGCGCCGACGCGGGACGCGTCGCCCCCAGAGCTTCTAGCGCACCCCCCCATAAACTTTAATGACAGCAAATGCTGCTGCTTGCACTAACTGCTTGCATTGCATTGAATATCAATGCGTTCAAGAGTGCAAGCAGCAAACTACAGTGCTTACACTCACGGCATTGCTTACACACCCCGTGCGTTTGCTTACACACCTTGTGCAAGCAAGCCCTCTAAAGCCCCCAATTAGTGCAAGCACAGTGCAAGCAACTTTTCATGTTGCTTACACTCTTGAAAACATTGATATTCAGCGCAGTGCAAGCAGTTTGTGTAAGCAACAGCAAAATTCGTTTTAAAGTTTTAGGAGGGGAATAATGGGGCTAAATTTGCTTGCCCCGCTCGTTTTTCTTCTGTCATTAAGAACATACATCGATTTGAAAATGCAAAAGAAAACAACGACACTATTATTTTAATTTTAGTTAAAAGTGGTAATAAGCATTTTCCCTTATTTCCCCACCTCCTCACGTCGAAATTCCTGCGGCGTGCAGCCCGTCAAACGCTTAAAATATTTGCAAAAGAAACTGGGATTGGGAAAGCGGAAGTCGTCAGAAATTTCAGCCACTTGCTTATTGCTATGACGCAACGCCACTTTAGCGGCAGTGATAACGGCTTTGTCAATCCACTCTTTGGCCGTGATGCCACTGGTTTGGCGAATCACCGTGCCAAGGTAACGCTCCGTGAGGCAAAGTTTGTCGGCATAAAAGGCGAGATGGCGCTGCTCACGGCAGTGCTGGTTAACGAGCTGAATGTAGCGATCGAAAATATCGTTGCCACTGGTGCGCGCTCCTTTGTGAAGGGTTAGAGTAGATTGGCTACGGTAGAGCGTGTTATAGAAAGCGGTGATAGTGGCCACCATGCGGTGCGTCACCTCACGCTCGCCGGCATTGGCAATCAAAAGCATCAAGTGAAACATCTGTCCCAAAAGCAGTCTGTTTTCATCGTTGGTAGAGAGCAAGCAGTGCTTGTGCAGCCCATTAAATGCTTCGGGAATGCCATTGGGGTGCGCCAAGTGCATCACCTCCACCGAGAGGCCCATGCCCATCACGCAAAAATCGTCGGTCATGCCTAAAGGCTCCACAATGCTACCGGGGCAGAGAATAAACACATCGCCCAGGGTGAGGTGATATTCCGTCAGATTAATAATGCCATGCACCTCGCCCTTCGTCACCACGCCCACGCGATAATCCTCGAGCAAATAAGGGCCTTTATAAAAGCCTATAAACGGCTTCAGGGCTTGGTGCAAACTAAGCACCACGGCGAGGTCGGGACTATAATAATAGCGTCGGGGCATGAGGTCGAGCTGCTGGAAAGCGTCGAACATCTTTTGCATGTCGAGGCGCTCGGGCTGTTTCTTATTTATCATACAGAATGTTCTTTTTGTTTGATAACTTCAGCAAAGGTAGCTATTATAAGCATATATTATGTTCTATTTTTACACAATTCAAACATTTCGACCATTTCTTCCTTTCTTTTGATTATTCTTTTCTTGCCCTTGCCCCCTACCTTTGCAGCGAAAATCAAAAACAGATAAGCAAACGAAATGAAAAATTTAGGCAAACTACTGATGTGCACCCTTGTGGCACTGCCGCTAACCCTGCAAGCCTTGTCGCTGAGCGAGGCTCGCGAGTGGGCGCGAAGCAACTATCCCGCCATCCGTCAGTATGCACTGATTGAGCAGAGCCGCGACTTCACACTCAGCAACGCCGCCAAAGGGTGGCTGCCTAGGGTGAGTGTGTCGGCTAGCGCAATGGGATTTACCGACATTTTGAAATCCACGCCACAAGCGCAAGCCATGAGCATGGATTTGAAAAACGGCATGGCGAACGCTGCAGTGAGCGTGACGCAAACGCTCTACGACGGCGGACAAATTCAAGCGCAGAAGGCCGTGGCCACCGCTCAAAGCGAGGTGCAACGGCAGCAGCTCGAGGTGTCGATGTATGGAGTGAGAGAACGGGTAGACCAAATCTTCTTCGCCATCCTTTTGCTCGACGAGCAACTCAAACAAAACGACTTGCTCGCCAACGACTTACACACGAGCGAGCAAACCATCGAAAGTCTCCTAAAAAGCGGCATGGCTAATCAAGGCGATCTCGAAGCCATTCAGGTGGAACAACTAAAAGTGAAGCAGCAAAACGAAGCCTTGCAAGCGAGTCGCTCGGCCTATTTGCGCATGCTGAGCGTGTTCGTAGGGAAAGAACTGAGCGAAATGGAGCAACTAGAGAAGCCCGAGGCGGTGAAGGCCACGGGCTTGAAGCGCCCCGAACTCAATTACTATGCCGCGCAGCAAGCGCTCATTGCCGCACAGCGCAAGCAGCTCAACACGCAATTGCGCCCCACGCTAGGATTTTTCGGCACGGGTCTCATCCACTCGAAGGTGAGCGAATGGATTAATCAAGGAATGCTCATGGGCGGTGTGTCGTTGACGTGGAATTTGAGCGCGCTCTACACGCGCAAAAACGATTTGCGCAAGCTCAACACGCAAACCTCGCTCTATGAATCGCAGCAAGAGGTGTTCGTTTTCAACAACCGCTTACAAAACGAAGAGGCCGAAGGGGCTATCAATTCACTACGCAAGCAGCTGGCGCAAGACGACGAGATCGTGCGGCTGCGCCAAAGCATTCGCAACCGAAATGAGCAGAAAGTAAAACTGGGCACTGAGAGCGTAAACGAACTGTTGCGCAACATCAACGCTGTGAGTCAGGCTCGGGCGCAGCAAGCGCTGCACGAACTGCAATTACTGAAGGAACAATATAATCAAAACGACATCAACGGACTATGAAACGCTTTTTCAAACCATTCGCAACCCTCACCTTTTTGCTAGCGCCCTTGGCCCTGGCCTCATGTGGCGAGCAAAAGAAAGACTACGACGCAACGGGCACTTTTGAGGCCACAGAGGTGACCGTGTCGGCCGAGCAAAACGGCAAACTTTTGCAACTCAGCCTCAACGAAGGCGACACCGTGGCGCAAGGCACGCAAGTGGCCCTGGTCGACACCGTGCAACTCTATTTGAAAGCGCAGCAAATTGGCGCAACAAAACTAGTGTATGCCGCGCAACGCCCCGACCCCACTAAGCAAGTGGCCGCCACACGCCAGCAACTGGCCAAGGCGCGAGAAGATTGCGCCCGCTTTGAGCAATTGGCCAAAGAGGGGGCGGGCAATCAAAAAGCGGTGGACGACGCACGGAGCCAAGTGGCCGTGTTAGAGCGCCAACTTGAAGCGCAACTCGCCACACTCGCCACTTCCACCAACAGCCTCAACGCGCAGATGAGCACGGCCGACATTCAAAGGCAGCAGGTGGCCGACGAACTACGCAAGTGTCGCGTCATCGTTCCCATCTCGGGCACGGTGCTCGAGAAGTATGCCGAGCAGGGAGAGTTTGTCAGCATCGGCAAACCGCTCTTTAAATTGGCCGACACGCATCAACTTTTCCTACGCGCTTACATCACCTCCGCCCAACTCAAACAGGTGAAAATAGGGCAACGCGTAAAGGTGTTTGCCGATTATGGTGGCGGCGAGCGAAAGGAGTATGCCGGACGCGTAACGTGGATTTCCTCGCAATCGGAATTTACCCCGAAAACCATCCTCACCGATGACGAACGCGCCGACCTTGTGTATGCCGTAAAGATAGCCGTGGAAAACGACGGCTACTTGAAGATTGGCATGTATGGCGAAGTGAAATTATAACCCAATAGCAGAAATGAGCATTGCGATTGAAGCTAAAAACCTAAGTAAGCACTACGGCAAAGTGGCAGCGCTGCAAGAGGTGAGTTTTTCGGTAAATCGAGGCGAGATATTCGGCCTGATTGGTCCCGACGGAGCGGGCAAAACCACCCTATTCCGACTCATCGCCACGCTGCTGCTACCCGATGGCGGAAACATAAGCGTGGACGGACACGACTGTGTGAAGGAACTGAAGCAAATTCGCCAAAAGGTGGGCTACATGCCCGGAAAGTTTTCGCTCTATCAAGACCTTTCGGTGGAGGAGAACCTCGATTTCTTTGCCACGCTCTTTGGCACCACCGTGAAGGCTGAATATGAACGCATCCGTCCCATCTACTCGCAAATTGAAGCGTTTCGCAAGCGCCGCGCCGGGGCCTTATCGGGCGGCATGAAGCAGAAGTTGGCCTTGTGTTGCGCCCTCGTGCATAAGCCCTCGTTGCTCTTGCTCGACGAACCCACCACGGGCGTCGACCCTGTGAGCCGAAAGGAGTTTTGGGACGTGCTTGAATCGCTCACCGCGCAAGGCATCACCATCGTAGTAGCCACGCCTTATCTTGACGAAGTGCGACGTTGCCACCGCATCGCCTTTCTTCACGAGGGGCGGGTGCGCGGCATAGGCCGGCCAACCGATATTCTTGAGCAATTCCGCGACGTATTTATGCCCGAAGGCATCACACACAACAAGCTAGCCAGTGGGCAAGACAACGTAATTGAGGTGGAACACCTAGTGAAAGCGTTTGGCTCATTCCATGCCGTAGACGACATTAGCTTCAGCGTGCGCCGCGGCGAGATTTTTGGTTTTCTCGGAGCCAACGGAGCGGGCAAAACCACCGCCATGCACATCCTCACGGGACTGAATCAGCCCACTAGCGGAAGCGGACGCGTGGCGGGGTGCGACATTCGCACAGAGTTTGAGCAGATTAAGCAACACATTGGCTACATGAGCCAGAAATTCTCGCTCTACGAAGACCTCACCGTGAGCGAAAACATTCAGCTTTTTGCAGGCATCTACGGCATGAAGCGCCACTGCATTAAGCAGAAGATGGAAGCGCTGCTCAGCGAGCTCAATCTCACCACTCACGCCAACAGCATTGTGAAGAGTTTGCCACTAGGCTGGAAGCAAAAACTGGCCTTCTCGGTGAGCATCATTCACGACCCCGAAATTGTATTTCTCGACGAACCAACAGGCGGTGTAGACCCTGCCACGCGTCACCAATTTTGGGAACTTATTTATGAAGCGGCCGACCGCGGCATCACCGTGTTTGTCACCACGCACTATATGGACGAGGCGGAATATTGCGACCGAATCTCTATCATGGTGGATGGCAAAATTAAGGCTCTTGGCACGCCCAGCGAATTAAAAGAACAACTACAACAGCCCGACATGGACCACGTGTTTACCTATTTAGCAAGACAATCTACCCGACAATGAAACAATTCCTATCATTCGTCACCAAAGAGGCCCGACACATCTTGCGCGACAAGCGCACCATGCTCATTCTTTTCGGCATGCCCATCGTGCAGATGCTGCTTTTCGGCTTCGCCATCTCTAACGACGTGAAAAATGTGCGCACCGTGGTGGTGACCTCGGCCATCGACCACGAAACGCAAGCTATGGTGGAGCGGTTGGGAGCGAATGAATATTTCAACATCGTGAAAACCGCGCACACCACCGCCGAAGCGGAACGCCTCATCCGTCAACAACAGGCCGACATCGCCCTGGTGTTTCGAAGCGCAGCCGAAAGGCAACGAAGCGCAGCCGCAGCCGGTTCTGCAAAAAGCAATAGCGGAAGGGTGCAAGTAATCACCGACGCGGCCGATCCGAACATGGCGCAAATGTATGCCAACTACGCCACGCAAATTCTGAGTCAGCCCACGCAAGCGGCGCAAAAGCTTTCGCCCTTCTCTCTTCACACTTCGCTACTCTACAACCCGCAGATGCGAAGTGCTTACAACTTTGTGCCGGGCATTATGGGCGTTATTCTCATGCTCATTTGCGCCATGATGACGAGCATCAGCATTGTCCGCGAAAAAGAACGCGGCACGATGGAAGTACTGCTTGTGAGTCCCATTCGTCCCTTGCTCATCATCATCGCTAAAGCCATGCCCTACCTCGTGTTGGCCTTTGGCATTCTCACCACCATTCTGCTACTTTCGAAATACGTGCTTTGCGTGCCGCTGGCGGGCAGCATTGGTTGGATCTACGCCGTGTCGGGCATCTACATTCTGCTAGCCCTTTCGCTCGGATTGCTCATCAGCACCATCGCCCGCACGCAATTGGTGGCGCTCATTGCCTCGGCCATGATGCTCATCATGCCCTGCATCATGCTTAGCGGCATGATCTACCCCGTGGAAAGCATGCCCCAAGTGCTGCAATACGTCACCGCCGTCATGCCGCCGCGCTACTACATCTCGGCCATGCGAAAGTTGCTCATCATGGGCGTAAGCTTCGACAAAGTACTGCCCGAAATGGCCGTGTTAACCCTTATGACCTCCGTGTTGCTCACCGCGGCTTTACTGAAGTTCAACAAAAGATTGGAATGAAGCTCTTCTAATAAAGGAAAGAAGTCCTTCAAAAAAGAAAGAAGTTCATTAAAAAGGAATAAACCTATGGCCCTAACCTACCTTCTAAGAAAGGAACTGCTGCAAATGCGACGTAGCACCTTTGTAATGCGACTCATCGTGATGTTTCCCATCATGATTATGTGCGTGCTGCCTTGGGTAATGAATCAAGAGGTGAAAAACATTGTGGTGGATGTGGTAGACAACGACCACTCCTCGCTCTCCACCCAGCTCACCCGTCGCATCGAAGCCAGCGACTACTTCGTGCTGGCTCACCAAAGCGCCAACTACACCGAAGCGCTCAACCATGTGGAGCGTTCGCAAGCCGACATTATTCTTGAAATTCCGCCTCACTTCGAGCGGCAACTAGTGCGCGGCGAGCACCCTAGTCTTTTCATTGCAGCAAATGCCGTAGACGGCACCAAAGGAAGCATGGGCACCGCCTACCTAAGCCAAATCATCAGTCAGCATTTCTCAACGAATGCTTTTCTTAACAAACTCCGCACTCAGCCACTCGTCGTAAAAAGCGGAACGACTTCTTCTATCAGCGGGACTTCTTCCGCCACTAGCGCATCATCTTCCGCCATCAACGCTTCATTTTCTTCCATCAGCGCAACAGCCTCCTCCATCGTTTCCGAGCTTTATCTCTACAACAAGCACCTAAATTATAAGGTGTTTATGATTCCCGCTCTTATGGCCATTCTCATCATGCTGATGTGTGGTTTCCTACCTTCGCTCAACATTGTCAGCGAAAAAGAAGTGGGCACCATCGAAGCTATCAACGTAACCCCCGTGAAGAAGTGGGAATTTATCCTAGCCAAACTCATTCCTTATTGGGCGATAGGCATGCTGATTTTAACTATTTGCTTCCTCGTGTCGTGGCTGATGTATGGCGTCACGCCGGTAGGCAGCATCGGTCTTATCTATTTGTTGGCCATTTTGCTCGCTCTCACCTTCAGCGGATTGGGATTAATCATTTCTAACTACAACGAAACGATGCAGCAGGCCGTGTTCGTTATGTGGTTCATCGTAATGCTCCTTCTCTTACTCAGCGGACTACTCACCCCCGTGCGATCCATGCCCCACTGGGCCTATCTCACCACCTACGTCAACCCCGTTCACTATTTCATCGACGCCATTCGCACCATCTTCGTCCGCGGTGGCGACTTTTCCTGCATTCGTCACCAAATTTTCGCCCTCACGCTCTTCGCCTTCGTTATGAACGTTTGGGCCGTGATGAGTTATCGAAAGAATGCGTAACAGATAGAACATCATAATGAGTTATCGAAAGAATGCGTAAGAGATTGAACATCTGTTACCACAACCAGACATATCGTTACCACAACCAAACATAAAAAACACACCCCTTGCAAGGAGAATGCAAGAGGTGTGAAAAAAATTGAGAGTATGCACAACAAACATATAGTTTGTTGAGGGGAAATCACTCTAAGCAGGGGGAGAACGGCTGTCCGTTTCTCCCCCTTAAGAGTAATTATTCTTGGGGCAACGACCAGTCTTCTTGAGTTTTGCGAACGTAAGAAGCGTAGCGGCGCTGAGCGGCACGCTTGGTTTCGTCGTAAAGCTCTTGAGCTTGTTCGGGGAGCGCCTTCTTCAAAGAAAGGAAGCGAACCTCGTGGTCGAGATAGTCTTGGAAGAGATCCCAATCAGGAGTCTTTGAGTCGAGCGTGAAGGGGTTCTTGCCTTGGTCGGCGAGCTCGGGGTTGAAGCGCCACAAGTGCCAGTAGCCACAAGCCACTGCACGTGCCTCTTCAGCCTGGCTGCGACCCATGCCGCCCTTAATCTTCAAACCGTGGTTGATACAGGGAGCGTAAGCAATAATGAGCGAAGGTCCGTGGTAAGCCTCAGCCTCACGGAATGCCTTCAAGCATTGAGCCTGGTCGGCACCCATTGCCACCTGAGCCACGTAAACGTAGCCGTAAGTGGCTTGCATCATGCCGAGATCCTTCTTCGTCACACGCTTACCGGCTGCAGCAAACTGAGCGATGGCGCCGATAGGAGTGGACTTAGAAGCCTGACCACCGGTGTTAGAGTAAACCTCGGTGTCGAGCACGAGAATGTTAACATCTTCGCCGCTAGCGAGCACGTGGTCGAGACCGCCGTAGCCGATGTCGTAAGAGGCACCGTCGCCACCGATGATCCACTGGCTGCGCTTAGTGAGGAAGTGAGTGAGTTCAGAGAGTTGCTTGCAAGTGGGGCAGCCCTTCTCAGCACCAGCCTTAATCATAGGCTCGAGTTTTTCGGCAGCGGCACGGCTTGCAGTGGCATCGTTCTGACCCTCAATCCACTCTTGAGCAGCGGCCTTGAAGTCGGCGGGAACGCTTTCATCGGCAATAGCGCCTTCGAAGAGCGACTGAATGCGGGCGCGCATCTTCTTGTTGGCAAGAATCATACCCATGCCAAACTCGCAGAAGTCCTCAAACAAAGAGTTTGCCCAAGCAGGACCTTGACCCTTTTCGTTGGTGGTGTAAGGAGTGGAGGGGATAGAACCAGAGTAGATTGAAGAACAACCCGTAGCGTTGGCCACCATCTGACGGTCGCCGAAGAGTTGGCTAACCAACTTCACGTAGGGAGTTTCGCCGCAACCTGAGCAAGCGCCAGAGAACTCGAAGAGCGGAGTGGCGAACTGCGAATTCTTGGGGTTTTGCTTGATGTCGATGAGGTTTTGCTTGCTCTTCACGTTCTTCACGCAGTAGTCCCAGTTGGCAGCTTCGCCGAGCTGACCTTCGAGGGGAACCATTTCGAGCGCCTTGTTGCCTTTGAGACCGGGGCAAACGTCCACACAGTTACCGCAACCGAGGCAGTCCATCACGTCAACCTGTTGCACGAAGTGCATGCCCTTCAATGCGGCGGGTGCTTTCATTTCGATGCTTTCGCCAGCAAAAGCGTTGATTTCTTCGTTGTCGAGAACGAAGGGGCGGATGGCAGCGTGAGGACAAACGAAGTCGCACTTGTTACACTGAATGCAGTTTTCCTTGTGCCATACGGGAACGAAGGCTGCTACGCCACGCTTTTCGTAGGCAGCGGTGCCTTGGTGCCAAGTGCCGTCTTCCGACACTTTGTAGGCGCTAACGGGAAGAAGGTCGCCATTCTGAGCGTTGATGGGGCGAACAATGTCGGAGATGAAGGCGGGCTCATCGCGCACAATTTTCTCATCTTCGGGAAGAGTGGCCCATGCGGGGTCAACGGTGAGTTGCTTATACTCGCCACCGCGGTCAACGGCTTGGTAGTTTTTGTCGACGATGTCTTGACCCTTCTTGCTGTAAGATTTCACGATGAACTTCTTCATCTGCTCTACGGCCAAGTCAACGGGAATTACGCCAGTGATGCGGAAGAATGCCGACTGCAGAATGGTGTTGGTGCGGTTGCCAAGACCAATTTCTTGAGCAATCTTAGTGGCGTTGATGTAGTAAACGGTGATGTTGTGTTCAGCGAAATAGCGCTTGGCGTTGTTGGGCAAATTCTTAGCCAACTCCTCGCCTTCCCAAATGGTGTTGAGAAGGAAGGTGCCGTTGTCGCGCAAACCGCGGAGCACGTCGTACATATGTAAGTAAGCCTGTACGTGGCAAGCCACGAAGTTAGGCGTTTTAATCTGATAAGTGGAGCGAATGGGGTGATCACCGAAGCGAAGGTGTGAGCAAGTGAAACCGCCCGACTTCTTTGAGTCGTACGAGAAGTAAGCTTGGCAATACTTGTCGGTGTTGTCGCCGATAATCTTGATAGAGTTTTTGTTAGCACCTACCGTACCGTCAGCGCCCAAGCCATAGAATTTAGCTTCGAAAATGCCTTCGCCACCCAAGGCCATTTCTTTCTCCAAGGGGAGTGAGTGGAAGGTTACGTCGTCGACAATGCCCAGTGTGAAGTGATCTTTGGGTTCGGGCAAAGCCAAGTTGTCGTAAACCGAAATAATCATGGTGGGAGTGGTGTCGCAAGAGCCAAGACCGTAGCGACCGCCCACGATGAGGGGACGATTTTCTACGTCGTAGAAGGCATCCTTCACGTCGAGGTAGAGGGGTTCGCCGTTAGCGCCGGGTTCCTTCGTGCGGT
>CAVKKI010000083.1:0-10509 GCA_963656725.1 Oribacterium sp.
GTGGCGCAGGTGGGTGATTTCGAAAGGCGGAGCGCTACCCACCACGGTGATAATGTCGTAGCTGTAGGGCACGTCGCGCAAGTGGTTGAGCGCCAAATAGGCACGGCCAGCGGCAATCAGATTGAGTTTTTTACGCAGGTTCACTGCGTCGGCGGCCGCAGCGAAATGTTCGTTGCTTCGCGTCTTCACCTCCACAAACACAATCTCACCGTGCCATTCGGCCACGATGTCAATTTCTAGATGTTCCACTCGCCAGTTGCGGGCAAGCAGCGTGTAGCCCTTCAGCATGAGGTGAAGAATGGCTTCGTCCTCGCCCAATCGGCCTAGTTCGTTATGCTCGGCCATTAACGCTTACGTTTGAAAAAATCTTTCATCAACTCGGCGCACTCTTCCTCTAACACGCCACTCGTGACCTGCGTTTTGGGATGCAACGCTTGGGGGGCGAAGGCGGCGAAACCTCGCTTGGCATCGCTTGCGCCATAAACCACACGCCCCATTTGCGACCAACCAATGGCGCCAGCGCACATAATGCACGGTTCCACGGTGACGTAGAGCGTGCAAGCGTCTAAATATTTTCCGCCCAAAGCATCGGCTGCCGCGGTGATGGCTTGCATTTCGGCATGTGCCGTCACATCGTGAAGTGTTTCGGTGAGGTTGTAGGTGCGCGCAATGATGCGGTCGCGACACACCACCACGGCACCCACAGGCACTTCGTCTTTGTCGAAAGCCAAACGGGCTTGCTCAAGCGCCTTGCGCATGTAGTATTCGTCGTTCATAATTCGGTTTTTGTAACCAGTGTAAGTCGTGTTTGTTTTATCGACAACAGATCATAGGAAAGTTGTCTCTATTGTCTCTGTTGTCGTTTTTCTCATATTATTTAATCAGTTTCAAAGCCACGCGTCCCCGTTCGTCGTCAATTTCGAGCACCTTAACCAACACTTGTTGTTGAATGTGTACCACCTCGGCGGGGTCTTTTACATAATGGTCGGCCAACTGCGAGATGTGAATTAGCCCTTTCACCTTAATGCCCATATCAACGAAACAACCAAACTTGGTGATGTTCGTCACCACACCCGGCACTTCCATGCCTTCACGCAAGTCGTCGAGCGTGTGAAGGTTCTCGGCAAAGCAAAACACCTTGGCCGTGCCACGAGGGTCGCGACCAGGTTTGGCCAACTCTTGCATGATGTCGTTGAGAGTGGGCAGGCCCACTTCTTTCGTGCAGTATTTTTTCAAGTCAATCTGTTTGCGTGCATCAGCATCGGAAATGAGCGTTTTTACATCGCACCCAGCTTCCTTTGCCATCTGTTCCACTAGGGCATAGCGCTCGGGGTGAACGGCAGTGTTGTCGAGCGGATTTTTTGCATCGGGAATGCGAAGGAAACCGGCGCATTGCTCGTAGGCTTTCGCACCCAGTCGGGGCACCTTGAGCAACTCGCGGCGAGAGGTGAAGGCACCATGCTCAGCACGATAGTCCACAATGTTTTGCGCCAAAGCGGGGCCAAGGCCCGACACGTAGGTGAGCAAATGCTTAGAGGCGGTGTTGAGATTTACGCCAACGGTGTTGACGCAACTTTCAACGGTGAGGTCGAGCGATTTTTTCAACTCCGTTTGATCCACGTCGTGCTGATATTGCCCCACGCCAATGGCCTTGGCATCAATCTTTACCAACTCGGCCAAGGGGTCGGCCAAGCGTCGACCGATGCTGACGGCTCCGCGCACGGTGACGTCGTAGTCGGGAAACTCCTCGCGGGCCAGTTTTGAGGCGGAGTAGACGGAGGCACCGTCTTCGTTCACCAAAAACACCTCCACGCCCTGAAGGTTTAACCCCTTTACCAACTCCTCCGTTTCACGGCCTGCCGTGCCATTCCCAATGGCGATGGCTTCAATTTTATATTGCTCAACGAGCGTGCTGAGTTTGAAGCCCGAACGAGCATATTGATTTTGGGGCTGATGCGGAAAGATGGTTTCGTTGTGCAGAAGGTTGCCTTGGGCATCTAAGCACACCACTTTGCAACCCGTGCGGTAGCCGGGGTCGATGCCCATGATGCGTTTTTGGCCAAGGGGCGCGGCCAAGAGCAACTGCTTGAGGTTGTTGGCAAACACATCGATGGCTTCTTTGTCGGCCTGAGCCTTGCTCGTGCCAGCAAACTCCGTTTCGATGCTCGGCTTGAGCAATCGCTTGTAGGCGTCGCCCACCGCTTGTTCCACTTGTGAGGCGGCTTTCGAACCGGGTTTGACGTAGCCTCGCTCCACACGACGTAGACAATCGTCTTCGTCGGCCGGTGTGATGTTGACACGCAAATAGCCTTCGGCCTCGCCCCGACGCATGGCAAGCAAACGGTGTGAGGTGCATCGCTTCAAGGGTTCGCTCCAATCGAAATAGTCGCGATATTTTCCGGCCTCGGCTTCTTTCGCCTTTACGAGTTTGGAGTGAATTACGCTGGTCAGCTCGAAGGTGCGGCGCACGCTCTGACGGCTGCGCTCGTCTTCGTTAACCATTTCAGCAATGATGTCGCGAGCGCCTTGCAAAGCCTCGTCCACACTGGCCACTTCGCCCTTCACAAAATGCTCTGCCGTTTCCTCGGGATTTTTAAAGGGCTGCGTGAGCAGACTCAAGGCCAATGGCTCAAGTCCCTTCTTTCTTGCCACCTCGGCCTTCGTTTTGCGTTTGGGCTTAAAGGGCAAGTAAATGTCTTCTAGTTCGGTGGCATCCCAACAGTTGCTGAGGCGCGAGCGCAGTTCGTCGGTAAGTTTTCCTTGCTCCTCAATGGTTTGAAGAATGTAGTCGCGGCGGTGACAAAGTTCAACGAGTTTGTCGTTCTGCTCCTTCACTTGTGCCACTTGCACCTCGTTGAGTCCGCCCGTGGCTTCCTTGCGGTAACGGCTGATGAAGGGAATGGTGGCTCCTTGCGACAGTAGGTTGATGGTGTTCTCCACTTGCTTTTCGCGCAAGCCTAGTCGCTTGGCTATGATGTCGGTCAGTGTCATTGCTATGGGTTGTGTAGGGAATTTTTCTAATTACTTTTTTAAAATAATCAAGGGGGAGGTCGCGCTTTGCGATGCGAAAATCGAAACGATAAGCCTGATAAGCCCACTTGTTAGTGCAAACTTACGGAAATATTTTGAATGCGTATGTTCGCAACGTCTGCAAAATAAGTGCTACCTTTGCAAGGTGTTCTTACAACGGAGCTTTTCCGCACGATGGAATGAACGCTCCTTTTTTCGGTAAGACACGCACAGATAATTGTAAATTGCACGTATGTTTTCAGTCGTTATGATCGCTTTTTGTGGCGTGGTGGCCGGTTATGGGCTGCGACGCTGGAAGGCTTTGCAACACGTGAATCAAACCATCACCCTAACCATTTGCTTCATGCTTTTTGTGTTAGGACTTTCAGTGGGACAAAACCGTATGGTGGTGACTCACTTGGGAAGCTACGGCGTGCAGGCTCTGATTATCAGTCTAGCGGCTATGTTGGGCAGTGCCGTGGGTGGATGGCTGCTCTATCGCTATGTGTTTAAAGAAAAAGAAGAAAAGGGAATGGAGAAGGAGATAATCTTAAACGAAAAAGAGGAAAAGGAAAACGAAAAAGGGGAAGACTTGATAGAAAAGAAGGAAGCGCTTAAAGAAAAGGAGGGGAAGAGATGAAGCAAAGCTTGTTCGTTATCTTTATGTTTGTGGTGGGTTGCCTGGTGGGCGACTGGTTTCAATTGCATTGGAAACTCCACGAAATTTCCTTGCTCATTCTTTACCTTTTGATGTTTCAAGTGGGCTTGAGTGTGGGTTGTAGTGAAAACTTAAAGACCATTCTTCGCTACTTTCGCCCCAAAATGTTGCTGCTTCCGCTAGCTTCTATCACAGGTTCTTTGGTGTTTTCGGCCCTTATCAGCGTGTTGCTCAGCCAATGGAGCGTGTTCGACGTGATGACGGTGGGCGGGGGAATGGGCTATTACTCATTGTCGTCCATCCTCGTCACTCAACTTAAATTGCCCACGCTTGGCGAACAATTAGCGGCCGAACTCGGCACCATCGCTTTGCTATCGAACATTTGCCGTGAACTGCTTTCGCTTGTGTTGGCGCCGCTTTGGAAGCGCTTGTTCGGCCCATACGCTCCCGTCACAGCGGCTGGCGTTACCTCGGTGGACGTGTGCTTGCCCACCATCGGCCGCATTTGTGGCGAGCAGATGATTCCCGTAGCGCTTTTCCACGGCATGCTCGTCGACATGACCGTGCCCTTGCTCATTCCGCTCTTGTGCGAATTGTAATCTCTCTCTCTTAGGTTGCGTTATACATAAAAAAAAGGTCTGCAAAATGGCGTTGTTTCCACTTTGCAGGCCTTATTTTATTTTCGAAAGGAAGGTTTTTTGTTGGCTTAAACAAACCGTTTGTCGGTTTCTAAGCCTCGGACCTCATTCCATTCCTTTGAAATGTATGTTTATTTCAACTTGCTAACAGCCTCTTTAATGCGGCACAGCGCTTCTACGATGTTCTCGTCGCTAGTGGCGTAACTCATGCGGAAGCATTCGGGAGAACCGAAAGCGGCACCGCCCACGGTGGCCACGTGACCCACCTCTAGAAGGTAGATGGCAAAGTCCATCGAGTCGTTAATGGTGCGCTCGCCATCTGTCTTGCCAAAGTAGTAGCTGCACTTGGGGAAGAGGTAGAAGGCACCGTGAGGATCGTTCACCTCGAAGCCGGGAATTTCTTTTGCTAACTTCACAATGAGGTTTTTGCGACGC
Source organism: Oribacterium sp. (assembly GCA_963656725.1). GTDB lineage: Bacteria > Bacteroidota > Bacteroidia > Bacteroidales > Bacteroidaceae > Alloprevotella. The sequence continues at coordinate 4,741 of CAVKKI010000083.1, forward strand.
TCAAAGGCTTGGCGCATCTCTTCTACGCAATCTTGTGAACCCGAGAAGGCCACCGTGGCAGCCATTTGGCTAACCGAGCAAGGACCGCTAGTGTACTGGCCCTGCAACTTGCTGCAAGCCTTAGCCAACTCAATGGGAGCGGCAAGGAAACCAATGCGCCAACCCGTCATGGCGTAAGCCTTTGATACACCGTTGATCACGATGGTGCGTTCTTTCATTCCTTCGCAGCGGGCAATGGAAGCGTGGCTGCCTACGTAGTTGATGTGCTCATAAATCTCGTCGCTAATTACGTAAACGCCCTCGTGCTTACGAAGCACCTCGGCCAACGCTTCTAATTCGGCTTGGCTGTAAACTGAACCCGTTGGGTTGCTGGGTGAACAAAGAATGATGGCGCGGGTGGCAGGAGTGATGGCAGCCTCAAGTTGAGCGGGAGTGATTTTAAAGTCTTGCTCAATGGTGGCTTCTACAAACACGGGTTTGCCATCGGCCATTAAAACCATTTGAGGGTAGCTCACCCAATAGGGAGCGGGGATGATGACTTCTTCGCCAGGCGACACGAGCGCCATAACGGCGTTGCACACACATTGCTTGGCACCATTCGAACAAACAATTTGCTCGGGGGTGTAGTCAAGTCCGTTCTCGTTTTTAAGCTTGGCGCAAATGGCTTTTCGCAGAGCGGGGTAACCAGCCACGGGAGAGTAACGAGAATAATTCTCGTCGATGGCTTTTTTAGCTGCTTCCTTAATGTGGTCGGGGGTGTTGAAGTCGGGTTCACCAACCGAGAGGTTAATAATGTCTACGCCTTGTGCCTTGAGCTCTGCGCTCTTCTGCGACATGGCTAAAGTGGCCGACGGGGCCAAGCGATTTACGAGTGTTGAAAGCATGAATATGTGTATTTTTTGGGGTGGGGTAGCAAGGTGAGCCTCGCTATCGTTGTTGTTTTTCTTACTATGCGGAATGCCTTTGATGTGGCCCGTTCTTCTTATTTTCTGTTGCCGAGAATGCGGAGCAGATAGAGGAAGAGGTTGATGAAGTCGAGATAGAGCGTAAGGCTGCAAAGCAGAGCAATTTTCATCAGGTTATTGTTGCCTTGATAGCTTTCGTGCTGCAAAAGCTCTTTCATTTTCTGGGTGTCGTAGGCGGTGAGTCCGCAGAAAATAATCACGCCAATGTAGGTGATGGCCCAAGTGAGGGTGCTGCTGGCAACGAAAAAGTTTACAATGGTGGCAATGATTAAACCAATCAAAGCCATGTAGAGCACGCGGCCCACGGTGGAGAGATCTTTCTTGACGAAGAAGCCGAGCATAGTCATGGCTCCAAATGTGCCTGCAGTGATGAGGAAGGTGCTGGCAATGCTTTCTTCGGTGTAGGCAAGGAAAATGACGGAGCAGGTCACGCCATTGAGAATGGAGTAGGCCGCAAACATCAAGCCTGCTACGGCAAAGGAGATGCGATTGATGCAGGCCGAGAGGATCCATACCAAGGCAACCTCCGCAATGAGCGTGCCCCACACAATGGCGGAGTGATTGAAAATGCTATAAACGAGTGCCTCGTTGTGGGCAATGTAGTAGGCGGTAAGGCCAGTCACGGCCAAGGCCAGTGTCATCCACAAGTAAACCTTGTTCATCAAAGCGGGGAAACTGAAAGCACTAGCTCTTTCTTCCACCATATCGGGGCGATAGCCATAAATGTTGTTTTCCATTTTTGTAAGGGTTTAGTGTAACAATTTTGTCTAAAGACGCAATCTTTTAATATCTAAGATGTGGTCTCTTATTATTTAAGACGTAATCTTTTATTATTTTAGATGTGACCTCTTATTATTTAAGACGCAATCTTTCTTTATTTAAGACGTCACCTCTTATTATAGGTGCAAGGTGTGACCCATGCGTTCTTTTTTCGTTTCGAGGTATTTCTTGTTGTATTGATTGGGAGTGATTTCAATAGGCACGTTTTCGGTGATTTCCAATCCGTAGGCTTCCAATCCCACACGCTTCACGGGGTTGTTGGTGAGTAAACGCATTTTCTGCACGCCGAGCAGATTGAGAATTTGTGCGCCTACGCCGTAGTCGCGCTCATCGGGGTCGTAACCTAGATGCACGTTCGCATCAACGGTGTCGTAGCCTTCTTCTTGCAGTTTGTAGGCTGCAATTTTGGCCATCAAGCCAATGCCGCGTCCTTCTTGATTGAGGTAGAGCACCACGCCCTTTCCTTCTTTTTCGATGGTGCGCATGGCTTTGTGGAGTTGCTCGCCACAGTCGCAGCGTTCCGAACCGAAGATGTCGCCTGTGGCGCATGAGGAGTGCACACGCACAAGGATGGATTCGTCTTTATCCCATTCGCCTTTAATGAGGGCGATGTGTTCTAGTCCGTTGCTCTTTTGGCGGAAGGGGATGAGGCGAAAGTGTCCGTACTCGGTGGGCATGTCAACCTCTTCGCCCTGTTCCACAAGACACTCTGTCTTTAAGCGGTAGGCAATGAGGTCTTTGATGGTGATGATGTGCAGATCTTCGCGTTGGGCAAACTCTTGTAGTTGGGGCATGCGGGCCATGGTGCCGTCTTCGTTCAAAATTTCGATGAGGCAAGCGGCGGGTTGCATGCCCGCCATGCGAGCCAAGTCGATAGCGGCTTCGGTGTGGCCGGCACGAGCTAGCACACCGCGGTCTTGAGCGTAGAGGGGATTGATGTGGCCTGGCCTACCGAAACTTTCGGGGCGGCTGTCGGGGTTGGCCAAAGCGCGAATGGTGGCGGCACGGTCGTGACAACTTACACCGGTGGTGCAACCTTCGAGCAAGTCAACGGTCACGGTGAAGGGGGTGCCGAGCATGCTGGTGTTTGTCTGCACTTGGTGCTCGAGCTGAAGCTGATTGCAACGCTCAATGGTGATGGGGGCGCAAAGCACGCCGCGGCCGTTGCGCAGCATGAAGTTAACGTGTTCGGGGGTTACGAGTTCGGCGGCCATAATGAGGTCGCCCTCGTTCTCGCGGTCTTCGTCGTCAACAACGATTACGAATTTTCCGTCTTTAAAGTCTTGTATGGCCTCTTCAACAGAGGCGAGTTTGAATGAGTTCATGAGGCTGTAGTTTTCGTTTGTTTGGCAAGGTGGCGCAACTCATAAAGGGGTTGCTTCACTTGCTTGTTTTATTTTGTGTTGATCTTTCCTTGTTGGGTGAGTCTTATTGCTTATGGGCTTGCTTCCTTCCAACTTAGCAATCAGAGAATGTATTCTCGTTTTTTACTTTAGGCTTTCAGAAGGCAGTTTCATTGTTTTCGGTCCTTCTCCGTTGGGCAAGTCCAACTTTTGGTCGGTTTCTCCCTTCGGGGTGTTGGGGGTGATTTCGCCGTGTTCTTGAATGAAGCGCTTTTGCTTGTGGTGCTTGTAGGCTGTCCAGCCGCCGTAGCTTGCTAACGCAACGGCTATTATTAAGAACAAAGATACGAGTAGTTTTTTATACTTGCCTCGTGGAAGGCGTTGTTTATTGTTAACGCGTTGAGTGGCTTCTTCGTCCACTTCTTCGGTGAGCGATTGTCCCATTAGGAGCGTTTCCAAGTGATTGCTGGTGCGGATGATGATGCGCAGGTCGCGGTAGAGGCGTAGGCGGAAGCGCCAAATGCGAATCCATAACACCAAGCCGATGGGGAAGAGCACGCCCGCTGCAATGTTGAGCCCTTTGTTGTGGAAGGGGGTGGTGTGGGCGTGTGCAAAGATGATGGGAAGTTTGTTGAGTTCGCCCAACACAATGCGGTTTTTGCTGTTAGAGAGTTCCTCCACCACGGCTTCCAAGCGCTGGTTAATCTGTTCCACTTCACTGTCGGGCTGATAGCGGAAGAATATTCTGAGGTAGCTCGGGGCTCGAAGCAACTTCTTCTTCTCCATGTAGGTTTGGCATTCCGTGCGAAGCGTTCCGATTTCTTCTAGCATCACGTCGGTGCGCGGGTCTTCAATGATTACTTCTTTGCGGAAGATGTGGCGGCTAGAGCGCAAGCCGAACAGGCGACTGAAGAAGTGCTTATAGGCGTCGATGTTGAACACTACCGAGTCTTTGTTGGCTTTGTAGGTGAAGAAGATGCTGAAGGGGAGGATGACGAAAGAACTAATCCACATGCCCAACACCATGTTGATGTTGCCATCGCGGGCCATTTTCATGCCCGAGGTGTAGATGATGTACCACACAATGAAGATGGCCACGGAGATAACGGTGGGCATGCCCAATCCGCCTTTGCGGATGATGGCTCCTAAAGGGGCGCCTACGAAGAAGAAGAGCAGGCAGGCCAGTGAGTAGGTTATTTTATTGTGCCACTCCACCCAGTGCGAGAGTATGCTTCTTTCGTCAAGATCTGTGTTCTCTTTTTTCCAGTCTAGGCTCGAGCTGATGCTTTTTACCTGCACTAGCGCATTGTTTCGGGCAATGGCCATTTTCCCAGCGGGTAGTTGCGCGGTGAGCGAGTCGAAGTTTAGTGTGCGCTTTTTATGTGCTTCGAGCATCTTGAGCAATGCAATCGAGTCGTTGGCCTTTAGCTGAGGAGTTCGGTAGTAGCTTCGTGAGTCGTCGGCGTAGTAAACTTTCCCGATGGAGTCGAGTTCGTGGTTCAGTGAGTCGACCGTGTGTTCAATCTGCTTCATGTTTTTGGCGGTGGGCATGCCTGTGAGCATGTTCTTGTCCATGAGATTGAAATTGCTGTCGAAGTCGATGAGCAAGGTCTTGAATAGGAACGTTTCGCGGTCGAATGGATCGTCCGCCCCGCTTTGCATCATTTGCATGCCGTTGCCCGACTGCAGACTTTCAAACTGTTCGCCATTCCACAATTCCAAACGCAGGTGCATTTTGTCGCGGGTGATTTCTAGGCGTGCGGAGTCGGCCAACACGATTTGGGCTTTGTCGAAGCCTTGGTCGGTTTTGTAGATGATGGCTTGGTAGAGCATACCCGTTTCAACGTTTTTCTGTTGAACGAAGATGTTGATGTTGGGCACACCGTTATAGAAAACGCCCTCGGGGATTTCTACCGCAGGCGATTGTTGGCGCATGCTGAGTAACAGGGTGCGCAGATTGATTTGTGCTTCGGGTGAGGCTACGTTTTGAAAGTAGAAGGAGGTGCCAGTCATCAGCACGACGAAAAGGGCCAATGGCCGCATGATGCGGATGAGGGGAATGCCGGCTGCCTTCATTGAGAGCAATTCGAACGATTCGCCCAAGTTGCCAAACGTGATGAGCGAGGCTAGAAGAATGGAAAGGGGGAGGGAGTCGCGCACTAGCGTGATGGCCATGTACCAATAGAATTTGGCTAGAATGTCCATTGATAGCCCTTTGCCAATTAGGTCGTCGACGTAGCGCCAAGTGAATTGCATCATAAACACAAAGAGCACCACAAAGAAGGCTCCGGCAAAGATGAGCAGGAACTTCTTGAGAACGTAAAGGTCTAATTTCTTAATGATTACCATTTCCGTTGGGGTTTGTTTTGTTGTGCTTGATGCTAATTTGGCAACAAAAATACAATTTTTTTTTGAGGGGCTAGCTACATTCTTTAAGCCAAATGCGGGTTTACACTAAAAATGGGCTTTCTCACTCTTCTCTCGTAATATGTGTTTAGCAGTTTGTCGTGTTTACGTTTCTTCTTGTAGCTTTTCGGCTTAGCCTTTTTCTCTTTCGCTTCCTTCTATTAATGTTAACGATATAATAAACAAAAAAGCAGTTACATCTTGTGGATGTAACTGCTTGAGTAGCGCGAGACAGGATTGAACTGTCGACCTCATGATTATGAATCATGCGCTCT
>CAVKKI010000084.1:0-10454 GCA_963656725.1 Oribacterium sp.
TGCTTATAAATGGCGTTATGTTACATATGTGCTCTGAACATCCTTTTATCGGATGGGGGAGCGATGTGATAGAGGCGAACTATATGATAGCGCAAGCAGATTTCCTGAGCAGCATGAGCAACAGTTTGTACCGATGGGTAGCGAGTGACATTGTTAGACCTTTTAATGAACTGATATTTTGGACTTTACGTTATGGAATAATCGGTCTTTTGCTTTTATTGTTCTCCGTTGTCACTCTTTTTAAGAATAGAGCAAAAAAGTTAATCATTATTACACCATTGCTTATTACAGGATTTACTTTAGGGTTATGTTCCTATCCATCCTTTTATCCCTACGATTGTTTTTTATTTATAGGTACGATTGGCGTCTATCTTCATCCAGCAGACAATGCTCACGCACATGGCCTCAATAAGAATACAAATCTAAAACATTGGACAATTAGAGGGGCTTGTTTACTAGGATTGGGCGTTTGCATAAATACAATCAGAATAGAAAACAAAAAAGAGATTTGGCTTCAAAAGAGCGCCACTTCAGAAGCGTCCTCATTAAATCTCAATCAAAATTTGACAACAGATATATCAAACGATATAGATATTTGCTATACATTTGCAGCAAACCTTAACCTTTCAGAAAAATATAAAGAAAGCGAGCAAATTCTCCATCGATTAAATCAGCGATTATGCAATTACGACACGGAGCTTCTTGCTGGTGACAATGCGTTATCTTTACATCATTGGGAAGATGCAAGAAAGCATTTCAACCTTGCACACAATATGGTTCCCGTGCGATTTATGCCGCTATACGGAATAATGCAAAGTTACGTACAAACCAATGACACCATTTCAACCCTACGAGTTGCGCTCGAAATAGAAGAGAAGAAAGTAAAAGTGGCGAGCGACGATGTGGCTTTCATTAAAGAAGAAGCGCACCGCATCCTAAAAGAATACAATAAAAAATGAGAGTCAAGTTATGAACAAAAGAAAAACATTACTACTAGTGCTTATAATTGCAATTTCGTTTCCATTATTGTGGGAAACGAACAACGCAATTACAGTTGCAACAGAAAATCATTACCCCGTTGCAGTAGAGAAAGCTTTGACTCTAGCTAGCAGCAATCGCTCTTCCTTAGAAAACTTGCTCAAACAATACGCCCCCAACACGTTTGAATATCGAGCAGCCTGTTTTCTCATTTCCAATATGCCTTACCACTCTATAGGAGGACGACTTATGGCCTCTACCGCTACACTTGACAGCTTAATTAAAACAGCAGACGCTGCTTATTTTAATCTGATAGCGGGAACTACCGAAAAAGAGCAAGAAGCGAATCCTCTACATGCCACCATTAAATCTACGGCCCAAGCCTCAGCACAACGTAACCAAACGATAGAATGGAACGTTCTGCCCAACATTAAGCAATGTAACCTAACAGACATTCAAGCGCTAGACGGTGATTTTTTACGAAAACAAATTGCATATTGTTGCAAGCTACGGCAATCATCCAAGCAATTAATGCAAATGCCGGAGAAGGATTTCTTTGAATATATTCTTCCCTATCGGTCTATTTCCGACTATCCACTCGTTACAACCGCTGACACATTAGGCGCGATTTATGCAAAATACCTTCGCACCGACTCCGTTTCATCTATTAAGGATCTCTCCGAACGCTACAACCGTACCACTTGGTGGTTACGACATTGGGGAGGAGCTTACCCCTTTGACACTTCTATCGGATGGAGAGAAATGTTCTTCTCTCGCGACATTCATGATTGTGTAGACATTGCATTCAATGCCGCACAAATTTATCGTGCCTGCGGTTGGCCTGCAGCCGTTGACTTTAACATAGCCTACAAACTATGGAGCGGACGTCATTTCAACCTTTCCATCCCCACACCACGCAATAACGAATGGCAGTCATTCAGCCCAGAGACTGAGAATCCATCTCCTAGCGGTGAACGATTTAAAGAATGTCTAAACATCTATCGCATTCATTTCTCTGCACAAGCCAACACGCCAGCAATGCTCCATTCTGAAGGAGAGACTATTCCTGACGAATTATCAGACCCGTGCCTTGAAGACGTTTCACGATTCTACACCAACGTTGTTCGTTTAAACTTACCCATTTCTATAAAAGCGCACTCCAATCAAAGACTTGCCTATTTAGCCTCATTTCAATCGCACATAGGCTGGACACCCGTCACATGGGGCATTATTGATTGGAACAAAGGACGTGTTGATTTTCCGAATGTTGTCACAGACAATATTTATCAACTGATAATGCTTTCTTCTAAAGGAGAGGTTATCCCAATTAATGCGCTTTTTATTCTTAAGAAGAACTACAATAATCAGAGCGTTATAACAGAAAAATCTGTCAATTTTCAATTTCTTAATGTTCTCAATTCATCTGGAAAGAAAATAGGAATTGAACTAAAACGAAAATACCCACGCAAGCCTTCCATGCTTCAATGTGCAGAGCAATCCATTGGAACAACAGTTATTGCTTCCGACTACGCCGACTTTCATCAAGCTGACACTTTAGGAATCATTACCACTACGCCCAAAGACGAATGGACTGATTTACCATTGTCAACTCAAAAGGCCTATCAATATTATAGAGTATCTGCGCCCAAAAGTAATCCGCATGTTTTTCTATCTGAAATACAATTTCTAACAAATAAAAGCTACGAATACACCAACACTACTCATCCAACATCACTTGAAGGAATTACGACTGAAGACACTTTGTTTACACGTTTGCTTGATATGTCGCTAGAAAAATGTAAAAATAAAGCGGAATATGATGGGAATGTGCAAACTGCACCTAGCGCATGGCCCAATGTCACTTTAAAATTGAAAGAACCACAACGCGTGGAACGTTTACGTTATATGATTAAGAATGCTGACAATCACGTCAAAGTAAATGATTGGTACATTCTTCATCATTACACAACTCATGGTTGGGAAGAAATTTGGCAAGGTACAACAAAATCCAACCATCTCCCAACTCTTTCTCTTATCATCGGTGATTTATATTGGCTTGAAGATGTAAGCCGTGGAAATGAAGAATTGCCTTTTATCGTTAATTCGGATGGGAGTGTTACCTTTCCACATAATTGGCTACTAAATCAACAATAACCCCTCAATCAATCTTTACGGAATGAGACAAATTTATATTTTATTACTGTTCCTTCTTTCTCTAGGTTGTTGTCAAGCACAAACAACAAAGAGTGAAGAAGATGCCCAAGCTTACGATTTATATCTTTCGCAGACTTTTGCTGAGAATTATTCTCTGCAATTACTTCAAAGCGTATATTGTTATCTTAATACCTTTGATGGAGATAGCGTCAAAGATAAGAGATATTCATTTGTGCGTGAAGAGGGGATTGTATGGAAAGACCTTGCTGCAGATATAACAAAAGAAGGTCCCATTGTAATTGCAACCCCCACCCGATTAGTAGGAACACAAAATGGATTTTCTGAAGCCTTTAGACATTACGAAGACAAAGCATTCCCAGATTCATTAAAAAACATCATAAAACTTTGTCACCAAACGTTTCGAGAAGAATACCCCCAAATAAAGCACTTTAAGAAACAACTAACATCACAAATCAAATCGTTTGACAGTATGGCCAAAAGCAAGCCACTTTTCTTTGCAGATATATACAAAGACTACAACAATGACATTGCAGCCTATGTGAATGCTCTTTGTAAAGAATCCGTACTTATCAACGAAAATAAATACCAACAGTTCTTACGCAAGCCTACAGCTGAGAAAATCATTGATGATCTTGGGGTGCAATTTATCATTGATGTTTCACTCTACAAGTTATGGTTAAATCAATAAGCACTAACAAAACAATTTTATTTTATTCATTTTTAATTTTACAATCATGAAAAGATTCATTTTTTCCTTTTTACTTCTCATTGGAGCACTAACTTCTATTTCCGTTTTCTACGCATGTTCTTCTGACGAGGCAGACGATCAATCGCTTTCTCAATCACAGTTACTACTAAAGAAAAGCCGTGAGTTCGCCAAGAAATATGGCGTCGAATTAGCACTTAACGAAGAGAACATTGACGAAATTGCCAAGACTCTAACTGTTGAACAAATGGAAAAAGATTATCAAGAATGGGCTAATACAAACATTCACCTTAGCTTAATTCAAAAGAATAATTTAAGCACAAAAACTATCAACAAACTAAGAATCAATAAACGTAGAACAACTTTTGAATCTACTTCTCTTACACAACATTGTGAGTTTAATGCAGACAACAATAAAAACATCTATGTAACTTTAGATTATAACTTTGGCAACCAAGGAAGTGGACTTGCACATGTCAGTATCTCATACAAAGGAAGCAATGGAGAAAAATCCTTTATACCAATAGGTTTTACTCTTTATGACACAGGAGAATATACTTTTATCATTTTGGGATCTATTTATCTGACAGGCCCCGTATATTCTGGTATGTATAGAATCGAGATTGAAAGAAAAATTAATGGGGAAATTTATTGCACCGTAACAAACAAATAAGACCTATGAAAAGAATAATTATATTACCCATCCTCCTGCTCATAGCTACATGTACAATGCAAGCACAAACAACAAAAACAGAGGAGGATATCCAAGCTTACGATTTATATCTTTCGCAGACTTTTGCTGAGAATTATTCTCTGCAATTACTTCAAAGCGTATATTGTTATCTTAATACCTTTGATGGAGATAGCGTCAAAGATAAGAGATATTCATTTGTGCGTGAAGAGGGGATTGTATGGAAAGACCTTGCTGCAGATATAACAAAAGAAGGTCCCATTGTAATTGCAACCCCCACCCGATTAGTAGGAACACAAAATGGATTTTCTGAAGCCTTTAGACATTACGAAGACAAAGCATTCCCAGATTCATTAAAAAACATCATAAAACTTTGTCACCAAACGTTTCGAGAAGAATACCCCCAAATAAAGCACTTTAAGAAACAACTAACATCACAAATCAAATCGTTTGACAGTATGGCCAAAAGCAAGCCACTTTTCTTTGCAGATATATACAAAGACTACAACAATGACATTGCAGCCTACGTGAATGCTCTCTGTAAAAAATCCGTACTTATCAATGAAAAAAAATACCAACAGTTCTTACGCAAGCCTACGGCTGAGAAAATTATTGATGATCTTGGAGTGCAATTCATCATTGACGTTTCACTCTACAAATTGTGGTTAAATCAATAAATATAAATAGCATTCATTTATTCATAATGAAATATCTACTCACCTTTTTCCTACTGATTGCGCAGTGCCTAAGCATTAAAGCTCAAACCGCCACTCCAAATGATGTAAATGCCTACGACAACTATTTATCGAAGACATTCGTGCAGCATTATCCCTTGCAACTTTTGCAAGCATTATACGAATATATGAGTGCGTATAATAAAGATAGCATCGGTAATGACCGGTATGTGTTTATAAAGGAGTTGGGTATTAATTGGAATCATCTTTCTGCTGACCACACGAAAGAGGGACCCTTCTATAATTACACCCCAACCGAGTTAATCGGAACTCAGCAAGGCATATCGACTGCATTCAGACAATACGATGATAGGCTGTTTCCCGACTCCCTAAGAAATATGTTTAAATTGTGCTATCATTCATTTCGAAGAGAATATCCCAACAACCAACGTATTAAAAACGATTTAAATGCCCAATTAAATGCTTTTGATAAAGAATCGACCAACAAACCGTTATTCTTTAAAAACATTAAGGCTGAATATAATAACGACATTTCGAAATACGTAGATGATTTGTGTAAAAAATCCATACTCCTAAACGAGAGGAAATATCAGAAGTTTCTGCATAGGCCTTCGGCTAAAAAAGTGATAAGAGATATGGGCGTGCAATTTGTCATTTCCGTTTCCCTCTACCGTTTGTGGTTGGCAGAGCATACCCCAAAAGGAGAATAATTCTTACACAAGACTACAGCTAAAAAATCAAGGATTATTTTGGAGTGCAATTCAACATTGTTCAGGAGAGGCTAGGTTTCTTCCTGTAGGTTTTTCCCTTTATGCTTCTGGGAAATATACATTTAGCGTATCAGGTTCAGTTCCAATGAAAGGAGAAACTTATCATTGATATTGAAACTTATCACGATTAGCTTACTAAATAAGTAGCAAATAAAGTCGTCTAAACTTCATTTTAAACAAAAATCCTTTGTCCGTATCATTCAAATTATTAATTTTGAAAACCAAGAAGCTAGAAATCTAAAATTATCATGACTATAAAAAAACTTTTCTTATTTAGCATAGCCCTTATCTTTTGCTTACAATTTTCTTTTTTACACTGTCGGGCACAATATGCAGAGAAGGGGCAGACAGAGGAGTTGTTTAATAAGTTCAAAGCGGCCGCTCAATTTGACTATCGTTATCCACGCGAAAAAGTGTATATGCACTTTGACAACTCGGCCTATTTTGAAGGAGACACCATTTGGTATAAAGCCTATGTGGTGCGTGCCTCTTCGTTAAGGCCAACCAACCTAAGCCACATTCTCTATGTGGAACTGCTAGATACAGACGGGCAAGAAATAGACAAGCAAATTCTACGATTAGACAGTTTAGGAACGGCTCATGGCGGAGTTTCTCTAAGCCTACCCGTGCGTGCCGGATATTATGAAGTAAGGGCCTACACCCGCGAGATGGTTAATTGGGGAACCGAGGCTTGCTTTTCGCGCATACTACCCGTTTTTACCGGAGCGCGCCCTTCTGTAATTACGCAAGGACAAGGACGCACCTCCGACATTGTCAAGCTCTCCATTCCGCAACCCGACGACCACGGAAAAACAACGCTCTCCGCTCCACGTCCCTACGAAATGAAAAGTGAAAGCGGACGTTTGCTTTCATTCTATCCCGAAGGCGGGCAACGGGTGAGAGGCGTACGTCAGCGCATAGCCTACAAACTGACTGATGGACGCGGTTTGCCCGTGGAAGACACGATAAACATATACGACGCTAAAGGAAATCTTTGTGCCACCACAACACCCGAGCATGAAGGCATGGGCGATTTTTATCTGAATGAGGATTTTGGCGAGGGTGGATATGCCTCCATTATGTCTTCGTCTAACAAAAAGCAGCAACAAAAGAAATACAAACTGCCTGAGGCTATTAATTCCTATGCCTTGACCGCCCAATTAATGAACGATGGACTTTATGTGGACATTGCAGCCTCTGATTCGCTAGCACCTTGCAATAATCTTTTAGGCATAGCCGTGTTTAATCGGGAAAACGCCACGTTCTTCGACACATTGACCGTTGGCCGTGAGGAGGTTGAAATTCTCGTACCCAATAAGGCTCTGCGAGGCGGTGTCAACAAAGTGACTCTCTTTGATATTAACGGACAAGAAATCTGTAATCGTCTGTTTTGGTCACCTTTGTCCATCAGCGATAGCGCACGAGTGGTGAGTGTAGACTTGAAGCAAAACCAATTGGTATACGAGCCTTTCTCGCCTGCCGTGGTGACCATTGCTCTCAATGATAAGAAAGGACGCCCCGTGAGCGGTGCAAGTCTTTCGCTCTCAGCGCGCGATGAAACCGGTAACGTGCTTTCCTGCCGCGATGGTGGACTTGAAGGGCAACTGCTATTGGCTAGCGAAGTGCGCGGCTACATTAATCGCCCCGACCTCTATTTTCAACGCAACGATGCGGCTCACCGACGTATGCTCGACCTCTTGCTGCGTGTACAAGGGTGGAGCGCAAACACATTTAATGTGATGAGTGGTAACGAGTCGTTTGCACTGAAACAACCTATTGAAGATAAACTCACTCTGTGCGGAACAATCTATAAAGACAATAACAAACACGCTCCTTTCCCTGGAGTAAACCTCGCCATGCATGCCTACCGCTACGAGAATGGCCAGGTGATGGGAGAAGCCATTGAGGGAGCTACCACTACCGACACAGAAGGTAAATTTGCCTTCGAATCGAACGTTAATTTCGAAGGAGAATATCTTGCGCAATTCACTATGCACTCGGGCGATAAAAACCGAAAAAGTTGGAGCCGACTAGGCATTGACCGTTGGTTCTCCCCCACTCCACGTCCGCTCTATGCCACCGATCTTCAGCTCAACCTTTACGATGGAAGCGACAATGCCCTTCGTTCGCTAAAAAAGCCAGAAGAGCGCACCTTTGAATGGAAAGATACCATTCCACGCCTCATGAAATACGACCTTCACGCTGCCGAAGTGGTTGTTTCCACTAAGCGCTATCATGGCTTCACCGGCAACCGTTACTCTTGGGGAGGAGGTGAGAACTATGGCAAAGAGAAAAGCATGAAGTTCATCAACATTCAACGAGAATTTGAGCGATACAAAGATAGCGGTGCGGGCACGATTATTAGTTTGGGCGACTTGCTTCAATATCTAGACAATAGCGTAAATTATGATCGATACACGAGCATGAGCAACGAAGGTGAAGTTTCTGAAACGAACACCACAGACAACAACACGAGTAGCGACACAAACAGCGACACAAACAACACGGGTAACACCACCTCTTCACTAAGTTCTATTAAAGATGAAAGCAAGAGACAAGGAAGCTACTATTACAAGGGACACACGTTGCGTGTTTTTCTAAACAATGTGGAACAAAGTGGGCCTGATGTTGAGACTTTGATGGAAGAGGAATGCGCCAACATAAAGTCCGTTTCATTTGTTCTCGACAACAAGCAAAGCGATGCGCTTTCGGGCGACGAGAAACGTTACAGCACAGAAAAATATTGCATGTATATCTACGAACTTCCCGATGCCTACCGCAAACGCATGGCAAAGGGTAAAGAATATCGCCACATCAGCGGATTTACTCCCGAAAAGAAATTCTTCTCTCCCAACTATCGCCAATTCGATCTTCCCAGCAGCAACGACGTGCGACGTACATTATATTGGTCGCCTACCCTCACGACCAATAAAGAAGGAAAGGCTACCGTGATTTTCTACACCAACTCACACAATAATCAAACACTCGACATCACACTGCGCGGCATCACAGCCGATGGTAAGTTTGTAGATTGTAATTAACGAATTGATACCTAAAACTCAAGACGGAGATAAACTGCTAAATCAGCGGTTTATCTCCGTCTTTTTTTTCTAGTTTCAAGCAAAGATAGCGAATATAGTGGGAATCTTGTTTAAATCGGGAGGAGGCGTTTGTTTCCACTCCTTAACCGTCTTCGAGCGCAGATATTCCTTATCGGTGGTAAGCCCCGAGGCTATGCACAAGCGGGTGCGTGGATGGCAAACGGCCAAGATGTCGGCTATCATTTTGTGATTGCGATAAGGGGTTTCGATGAATAGCTGCGTTTGACGCTCGCTAGCCGAACGTGCCTCTAACTGTTTCAAGCGTTTAGCGCGGTCGGCTGGGTCGATGGGTAAATAACCATGAAAAGCGAAACTCTGGCCGTTAAAGCCCGACCCCATCACAGCCAATAAAATAGAAGATGGCCCCACCAAAGGCACCACTTGCAGGCCTTCTCGTTGGGCAATGGCTACCACGTCGGCTCCAGGATCGGCCACCGCAGGACAGCCAGCCTCGCTAATTACGCCCACCGATTCGCCCTGACGAAGAGGCTCTAGATATTGCGAGAAACGAGCGACATCGGCATGCTTTCCCATTGGGTAGAACGTGAGCGAATCAATGTCGATGCTGCGGTCCACTTGTTTCAAAAAGCGACGAGCCGTGCGCACCTCTTCCACAATAAAATGACGAATGCCAAGAATTACCTCCTTATTGTAAGCGGGCAACACTTGTTGCACAGGGGTGTCACCTAGGGTGACGGGAATTAAATATAATGCGGCCATTTATTTTCTACTTATTCGTAAAGTATTTGCTCTCCTTCAAGATTTGTTCATCGGTGGTGTGATGCAGCAAGGTTCCGATGTTTGCTTTAGGATGATGCTTCATGTAGCTATCCACCAAGCGCATACCTATCCATAGCCCCACTCCGCGCGAATGCGAATCTTGAAAATAGGGATGAGCATCGCTCGTCATCATCACCTCTCCCAATTTTACAGAGTCGGTGCTATGCCATAGAGCGGGTTGTTGCAAATTTTTCCACACCTCTTGCTCATGCTTTTCATACCACCGTTTGGTGGCCGATTGCACGGCAGCCACGTCAATCAATTTGTAATCGAGCACTTGCGCAACCACCCAAGCGATTTTTCCTTGATGCACGAGCCATTGCCCAATAGTTGGCTTCACTCCAGAGCGAAGCAATTGGTTTTGTTGGGTTAAGTAGAACATCAAACAATCGCGCACCAAACGTGAGGGTTCCATTGTGACGCGTTGGTTCTCATAGAAGCACGTTTTGTAAAGCGAATAGTTGGCTCCCATATATTTATCGAGACTGATGCCTAGCAAACTATCGCCCACCACAACGCTTTGATTTAGAGCTGAAATTTGTGTGTAGACCTCAGGAG
>CAVKKI010000085.1:0-10405 GCA_963656725.1 Oribacterium sp.
GGGGGTAAATTTATAACATTTTGCACACAGTGGTTAGAAGATGTGCGGTGATTTTAGAAGGTGTTAAGCGTGGTTTAAATAAGGTGTGAAAAAGAAAATTCCGCAACCGCCGTTTTGAAAACAGCGATTGCGGAAATAAAATGTTGAGTTGAGTCGCGGCTTTTAATTCGCCTTTTGTGTGATTTGCTCCTAAGGGGGCTATTTTTTTGCGGCGGCGGCCACTTCGGGGTCGAGCGAGCGGATGTGGAGGTCGCGCTGAGGGAAGGGAATCTCAATGTTGTGGGTATTGAGCGTGTTATAGATGGCCTCTTTCACACGACCCGTCATAATGAACTTTTGCTCCACAAGCACCCAATAGGTTACGAAGAGGTTGACGCTGTTGTCGCCAAAATCGTCGAACACCAAGCCAACGGGCTTTTTCGTGCTGATGATGTCGCGGCCGTCGGCAGCCTTTTCGTTCACTCCCTTCACGGCCTCGATGAGCAGGGTGCGCACCTCGTCAACGTTCGTTCCATACGCCACTCCCACAGGAACGGACACCATTTCGTAGGAGTGATTTTTCGTGATGTTTTTAAAGTTCTTGCTAAAGAGCGAACTGTTGAGGAAGGCAATGGTGCAACCATCGGCCGTGACCACTTGCGTGCTTTGATAGGTGATGCTGTCTACTTTTCCGCGAATGCCGTCACACTCGATGAAGTCGCCCACTCGCACACGGCCGGCCATGAGTTGGATGCCGTAGAAGAAGTTTTCGAGTAAGCCCTTCATGGCAAAACCGATACCAGTGGCCAAACCAGCTGAAATGACGGAGATGGCGGTGGAGGGAATCTTCAGCATCTTAATAGAGATGATGAGATACAAGCCCCACACACAGATGGCGATGATGTTGTTGGCAAGGGTGAAGTTGGGCTGACCATTCACCACCACCTTCGACTTGTGATATTTGTGGTAGAGGGCCTTGATGAGGTAGTTGAGGTAGCGGAACACGAAATATTCTGAGGCTACTAACACAATCTTAAAGAGCGAGAGTTGCACCACGCCCGTCACATCGAGGAAGTTGGTCATGAAGAGGTTGACCACTGTGGCTGAGAGGTCGAACACATCGGCCGCCCATGAGATGGAGAGCAGAATGGAGGCCACACCAAGCACGGGCACGATGGCCATGGCCACGAGATCGTAAAACCAGGTTTGGTTGATGTGCTTCTCGTGGCGCTTGCGAATGGCTTCGAGAATGTTGAGCTGTGGCGCAGCAGCGGCTTTCGCTTTGTTTTTCGTGCTCTTCACTTCGCCAATGCGCTTCGCTAGGTGGCGATTCTCATAAACGGAGAGGAGGTCGTAGAGGCAGGTGATGGTTTGAATGGCTGCCAATTGAAACATCCACCAAATGAGAATTTGCACGGAGAGCAGTGTGTAGCCATACCAAGCGGCGCAGGTGGAGGCAATCATAATGATGATTGACACCCAGGTGTAGAAGATGTCGCTGCGAGGAATGTTGTCGTTGTGTCGGCGCACCACGTTCCATTGCCAGAAGGTGAAAATCAACAAGATGGGCGGGAAGATGAGCTGCACCAGGTTGTTTGGAATGAAGATGATGCGGAAGGCGATGATGATGAACGACATCAGCATGATGGGGGTGTAGATGCGGAAGCCGCTCTTGATTTGGTCGCCCTTCAGGCGGATGAGCAGGGAGATGAAGATGGCGCACAACAACCAAGAGTACTCGATGAGCAACTTCGAGGCCATGAGGAAGAAGTTGTGATACATGAACGAGCGGCAAATCATGATGCTCAAGGCGAAGAAAATCATGGCCACAGCCAAAATGATGCACACTTTCTTCTTCATAAACTCCTCGGTGCGGAAGCGCTTCGGCACGAGCCAACGAATGAGCACGTTGCTTAGCAGCGCAGCTACGATGAGGTAGAAGAGCACGAAGGTGGAAAGACCGATTACAATGGGGCCGCGCCATTGTGAACTGACGGGGCGGCGCTTGCCGTTGGCGTCGACGGTTTCGGTGTCGTATTTTTCATTGGCGTCGGCTTTAGCTAGTTGAGCGTAA
Source organism: Oribacterium sp. (assembly GCA_963656725.1). Taxonomy (GTDB): domain Bacteria; phylum Bacteroidota; class Bacteroidia; order Bacteroidales; family Bacteroidaceae; genus Alloprevotella. Next base: position 2,054 of record CAVKKI010000085.1, read on the forward strand.
CGCTTAAATTGCGTAAGAATCTCAAAGTAGTTAGCGTCGCCGTTGATGAAAATGGTGTTTTGAATGAAGGTGTAGCGCTGCAAGGCGTAGTCGTTGAGCGCCTTGAGCTTAGTGGAGGTCATTTTGTAGTGCTCGTTGTCTTGTACCACGCTGTTGCGCATTTTCTCTAGGTTGTTGCGCAGCGCAGTGGCGTACTTCAAGCAGGCATCGCGGTCGGCAATGCCTTGTGCGGTGAGCGTGAAAGGTTGCGCCCCTTTCTTCGGGGGCTTGTTGCCGCCTGGCATGGGGCCAATGAGCTGAGGCGCGGCTGTCACCCCGTTGCCTTGCACTTGGGCGTGAGCTTGCGATGCACTGTCGGCCACGGCGGGTGGAATGGTTTGCAGCGAAGCAATGAGCGCATTGTAGCGGTTGAGCTCCGTGTTGATGCGGTTCATGATTTCTTGGTAAGGCATGCTTCGCTTGTTGAACTCACGATAGAGCGTGGTGGCCTCGTGGCAGGCATAGGTCATGTCGAAGGTGAAGTCCTGCTTCTGCGAGTAGAGCATCAAGCCGATTTGGTCGCTGCGTTGCATGAGCGAAATCATCTGCTTGTGTTGCATCTGCGTCATCGTGTTGTAGCGGGCAATGCTTTGCTTCTGCTCGTTGTAGGTAGCTTCGAGTTCGGCGCGCAATACTGAGAGCGTGGCGGCTAGGTCCTTCTCCTTAAGCACGGCGTGCAAGGGGAGGGTAGTGAAGAGGAGCAGCAAAACCACTCCCAGTTTGAAACCGCCTTTAAGAGCGGAGTGGAGGTCTTTCATTTATTATATTATATAGGTGTGGGCGTGGGGGATAGATTTAGTTGTTGAGAATGGCTTCGCGAATGCCTTTCGTGTTGACGGCGTCTTTGGTGAGTTCGGGCACGTTGTAGCTCTTGCCTAGCAGAATGTTTTCTTCGGGATAGAGTTGCGGCAAGAGGAAGGCTTTGTGTCCTTGTCCGTTTTTGTCGAAGTAGGCAATGTAGGGTCGGCTATATGATCCGTCGTCGCGGCGCGAAACAAACACCATCCAGCGCCCGTTCGAACTCCATGTGTGGTAGCTGTCGGCATCGTTGCTGTTCGTTTCCTTTAAAGAATAAACCGCTCCCGTTTGCAAGTCTTTCACATAGAGGTCGGCCGTTTTGTGCCAAATGTGAAATTGTCCGTAGTCGGCTTGGGTGAAGAGCAAGTAGCGGCCGTCGGGACTGATGCGGGGCACGGCGGCGCTGTGGTTAGTGGCGGCGCAGTCCACCTCCACCACGGGCTGACCGAAGGTGCGCGTTTGAGGGTCGAAGGTCATGCTCATCACGTTGTAGCGGATGTTGCTGCTCAGACGGCTGATGATGTCTTGTCGCTTGCTCTCGTCCATGCCCTTAAATTCGGGCACGTAGGCGCAGGTGTAGTAGAGTTTCTTTCCGTCGGGCGCCCAACAAGGGAAAGTTTCGAGTAGGTCGTCGGTGCGCATAATGCTTTTCACTTCGGCTTTGTCTACGTCGTAGAAGATGAGGTCGGAACCATAGTCTACCACCTCAATCTTCTGCTTGTTGATGATGTGGAAGGCTTGTCCCGTTTGGTTCGAAGAGAACACCACCCAGTTGCGCGAGGGGTGCCAAGTGGGGTAGGTGGCGCCGGCTAGGATAGAGTCGCTCTTGATGATGCGCTTCTCCACCTTTCCGCCTTCGATGAACACCGTGCCGCCGTGCCCAGCGCGCACGTGGAAGAGCATGCGGCGTGTGCTGTTGTTTTGATAGTTATGGCAGTTCACGCAATGGTTCTCTTTCTCCTCCCACTGGCGATTGTTTTCGTAGATGGTGGCCACGTTGAACGTTTCAAGGTCGCGTTGGTAGAGGCCCATCTGACGGTAGAGCTCGTAAGAGGGCTCAATGAGGCGGTAAGAGAGGTAGCGGTCGATGGGTTCTTCGGCCACAGAAATTTTATAGGAAGGGAATTTCACCCATCCCTCCTCGCGCTTGGCGTAGAGCGTCACGCTTAGGTCTTTCCCCTTGGCGCTTTGCAGCAGAGTTTTCCATTCTAGAGAGTCGAATTGCAAGGTGCCGTCTTTTCCGGCTGCGGCCACAAGCTGCTTCCCCGCGCCTTCCACGCATCCCACAAACTCCGTGCCAGCAGAGCGCACCTCAATGTTAAGTGGCGCGATGTTGGGTGGAATGATGATGTTGCGATAGTCGGGATAGATGTTGGCTTGCTCTTTCACCTCGGTGGCCGAGGTGGGCACCACCGCGTCGGGCTTGCATGCTGTGACGGCGCTGAGCAACAGAGCGATGCACAAGGCAAATGCGCTCCTATATAATAAGGTATGCTTCATTCTTTTATCTATGTGTTGAGAGGGAGATGAATGTTAGTTTACTTCGGCCTTCTTTTCCGCGGTCTTTACAATCTGGTCGGGGTCGTTATTCTCTGTGTAATAATAATATACGTAAGTGCCGATCCATTGTTTGCGCATTTCGTGGCGAAGTTTCAGTCGGTCTTTCGCATAAGGCTTAGCGTCCATAAGGAACGACAAAATTTCATTCGACACGTAGGGCTGCACCTGCGGGAAAGCCTTTAGCAACTTCTCGTCCTTTGCCCCCATAATGGCAATGGCCTGTTGCATGCACGCGGGGAAGGGTTTGCCTTTCTGAGCCAACACTTGGGCGCGCAGCAAGAAGGCGTTGAGATCTTTGGCATAAAGGCAAGCTGCGGCCGAGGTGATGAGCGCAGCATCCGTGCCCGAATTCAGTCCGTAGTTATAGCCTAAGAAGATGGGCTGTCGGTAGTTTTGTTCAAAATTCTCCTCAATCGGTAAGAGTGTCGACACATGCGCCAGTTCGGGGTCTTCTTTAATCAACTTCTCGTTCTTCAACATAGCAGAGTATTTCTCCACAAATGATCCTTCAAAAGGTGTGTGTTCGAGGAGAGTGAGATATTTTTGGCAGAGCACCTTTTCTCCATTCATCAAAGCGCACACGGCCAAGCGCTTATAAGTGTAAATGCGCGGTCCGTTCACCACCAACTCGTCCATTGCGGCTCGGTAGCTAGCGTTGATGAGGCCAGCGTGGAAATTGGCGTCGAGGTTGAAGATTTTATATTCGTCAACGCCCGCGGTGCTGTCGATGCGCACTTTGGGAAATTCGTAAGGAATGTCATACATCCCCTCGAGCAACTGGTCGGTTTCTTCCAACGCAATAGCGTGGTAGGCGGCCACGGCTCGAGTGGGGAGTTTGGCCGAGCGCGCTTCCTTAATCATTCCGTCCCAGTCTTGCTGCCATTGCATGAGTTGCAAACGGGCAGTGAGAATTTCGTTTTCGTTGAAAATGCGAGTCGAAGCCGTCGTGCCTATTAATAATAAAGCGGCCACCAAGGCTCCCCAAGGGCGCACACTCTCGCTCACGGCTTTTTCGCGTTTCCGCGTGGCCAACCACGACACAAGGGCAAGCACCGCAGCAATCAGCAACATGGCCACGGCAATCACCAAAAAGAGCGAAGGCTCGTTTTTATAATAGAGGTTGATGCCTCGCCAAAGCACCCAAGCCATTTGCGCCACAGGCACGATGAAGCCCACGCCCTCCCATTTTCGAGGAAGACAAAGCGCACGATCGGCCAAACGAGCGGTGAGGGTGTAGATAGCCGCCAGCACAAGGCCGCCCACCCACACCCATTTGTAGGCGAGGAGCAACCAACGGGCGCACCAATACACCCAGCCGCCAGGCTGGCTCGTGAGATAATACATGCTTTCTCCCCAAGTGGAGATGTAGCTGTCTTGCTCGGCGCGGGCAAACACGTCGCCATAGCCCCAAGTGGTCAACACGGCCATCAGCACGAAACCAAGCCCGTAGGTAATGCAACGGGCCTTTGTGGGCTTCCATCCCTGCCAACGTTTCTTCTCTTTTGGCTTGGGTTGAGGACTCGAAACGGACTTATTTTGTCGAGAAATCGGTTTGTTTTTATTAGATTTATTCACAGTGTTAAGCAATTTTGTATGCAAAGATAATGCAACGCAAGAGAAAAGCAGTATCTTTGCACACAAATAATAAAGAAAACCACACAAAATGTTTGAAAACCTAAGCGAAAGACTCGAAAGATCTTTTAAAATACTCAAGGGCGAGGGCCGCATCACGGAAATCAACGTGGCCGAAACCCTTAAGGATGTCCGCCGTGCTTTGCTCGATGCCGACGTCAACTATAAGGTGGCCAAGTCCTTCACCGACCGCGTCAAGCAGAAGGCTTTGGGCCAAAACGTGCTCACCAGTGTGAAGCCGGGCCAATTGATGGTGAAAATCGTGCACGACGAGTTAGCCGAACTTATGGGCGGACACGCCTCCGAGCTCAAACTTTCGAGCCGTCCTTCAGTCATCTTGATGGCAGGTTTGAATGGTGCGGGTAAAACCACCCTCTCGGGTAAATTGGCTTTTTATCTTAAGACGAAAAAGAATCGCAAACCTCTCTTGGTGGCTTGCGACGTCTATCGTCCCGCAGCCGTAGAGCAATTGCGCGTATTGGCCGAGCAGATTGAAGTGCCTATTTACATGAATTTGGAGCAGAAAGACCCCGTGGTCATTGCTCGCGAAGGCATTCAAGAGGCCAAGGCCAAAGGCTACGACACGGTGATTGTCGATACCGCCGGCCGTTTGGCTGTGGACGAAGAATTGATGAACGAAATTGCCGCCATCAAGGAAGCCGCTCAGCCCGACGACACTCTCTTCGTGGTTGACGCCATGACCGGTCAAGACGCTGTCAACACCGCTAAGGAATTTAACGACCGTTTGGATTATGAAGGCGTTGTGCTTACTAAACTCGATGGCGACACTCGCGGTGGTGCAGCCCTCTCTATCCGCAATGTGGTGGACAAGCCCATTATGTTCGTCGGAACGGGCGAAAAGATGGAGGCCCTCGACGTGTTCCACCCCGCCCGTATGGCCGACCGCATCCTCGGTATGGGTGACATTGTGTCGCTCGTGGAGCGCGCCCAAGAGCAGTTCGACGAGAAAGAAGCGTTGAAACTGCAACGAAAAATTCAGAAAAACCAATTCGACTTCAACGACTTCTTAGCCCAAATTCAGCAAATAAAGAAGATGGGTAACATCAAAGATCTTGCCTCGATGATTCCTGGTGTAGGCAAAGCCTTGAAAGATGTGGAAATCGACGACAACGCATTCAAAGGCGTTGAGGCCATCATCCTTTCCATGACTCCCAAAGAGCGCTCACACCCCGAGGTGCTCAATCAAAGCCGAAAGAACCGCATCGCCCGCGGTTCGGGCACCACCATTCAAGACGTCAACCGCTTGGTGAAGCAATTCGACCAAACGCGTAAAATGATGAAACTCATGACCGATTCGAAAATGGGACGCATGATGGCTAAAATGCCCAAAATGCCAGGTATGCCGGGAATGCCCAAACTGAAATAAACTCAAACAATAACCTCATAAAGGCTTGCACCCCGACCTTAAGGCGCAAGCCTATTGAAGTCGTCTAAACTTTTATGAATTTCAAGATTTGCCTTTATTTTTGAGGCGGTTTTTGGCCTTGAAGAGGGAGTGTAGCGAGCTACACGACCGATGAAAGGTCAAAAAACGACCAAAAAGAAAGGTGAAGATTGAAATTAGAAGAGATAAAAGGCAAAATAAATCTTCGTCAGAAAAGTTTAGACGACTTCTTTATTTTATATGCTATGAACACAACTTACACCCTTATCGACGGCAAAGCCACTGCCGCCACCATTAAAGCCGAAATAGCCGAGCGCGTAAAGCAAATTGTGGCCCAAGGCGGAAAGCGCCCCCACTTGGCCGCCGTGCTAGTGGGCCACGATGGCGGAAGCGAAACTTATGTAAAAAACAAAGTGCTAGCCTGTGAAACTTGTGGTTTCCAGTCCTCGCTCATTCGTTATGAAGACGATGTGACAGAGAAAGAACTCCTTAGCTGCGTCGATCGCCTCAATCTCGACCCCACGGTCGATGGTTTCATCGTGCAGCTCCCCTTGCCCAAACACATCGACGAACAAAAAGTGATTGAGCGCATAGCTCCCGAAAAAGATGTGGACGGTTTCACCCCCATCAACGTGGGGCGCATGGCCATTGGCTTGCCTTGCTTTGTGCCTGCCACCCCCAAGGGCATTGTTGAACTTTTACGCCGTTACCACATCCCCACTAGCGGAAAGCGCTGCGTGGTGCTTGGCCGCTCGAACATTGTGGGCAAACCCATGGCTATGCTCATGATGCAGAAGCAGTATGGCGACGCCACCGTCACCGTGTGTCACAGTCATAGCACCACACTCAAAGAAGAGTGCCGCGCCGCCGACATTATCGTGGCCGCCATTGGCCGTCCCGGATTCCTCACGGCCGACATGGTGAAGCCCGGCGCCGTGGTTATCGACGTAGGCACCACTCGTGTGCCCGATGCCACCCGTCCCAAAGGCTTCCGTTTGAGCGGTGACGTTGATTTCGTCAATGTGGCTCCTCTTTGTTCTGCCATCACCCCCGTTCCCGGTGGCGTGGGCCCCATGACCATCTGCATGCTTATGCTCAACACGCTGCAGGCGGCTGAGGGGAAATAAGTGCCCTTCTCTCTTTTGTAATGCGTTAAAATCACGTTAAAAATGCGTTTATTCCGCTACGAATGACTTAAAACGGGCATTCGTAGCGGAATAAACGCGTTTTTCTGCATAATAACCGCGAAATTCTTTTTAACTTAGCCGCCTAAAAAGATACTTAAAAGAAGCAGCTATATGTGTGATGTAATCGGAAGAAAGAAAGAAATTCAAGAATTGCGACGCTATTATAATAGTGGTCGTGCTGAGTTTGTGGCCGTGTACGGAAGGCGTCGTGTGGGCAAAACGTTCTTGGTGAACGAGGTGTTTCACGACGACATGGTGTTTCATCACACAGGCCTCTCTCCCTACGACCGTCAACGCCGAGTGACGCTAAAGGCCCAATTGCAGAATTTCTACTTCTCGCTCGTTCGTTACGGCATGGAAAACATTGCGCCCCCCAAATCGTGGATGGAGGCCTTCTTCCTTTTAGAGCGTTTTTTAGAAACTTGCGATAATGGCAGCCGTCAGGTGGTTTTTATCGACGAATTGCCATGGATGGACACGGCTCGCTCTGGTTTTCTCACCGCTTTAGAGGCTTTTTGGAACGGATGGGGCAACACGCAAAAAAATCTTCTTCTTGTGGTGTGTGGCTCGGCTACCTCGTGGATGCTCGACAACCTAATCAGTAATAAAGGGGGGCTTTACGGCCGACTCACGGGCGAAATCAAACTCTCGCCCTTCACGCTCAAAGAAAGCGAAGAATTTTATCAAAGTCGTGGCATCAAGCTTTCGCGCTACAATGCAGTGCAAGCCTATATGGTGATGGGCGGCATTCCCTTCTACATGAATCTTCTCAACCCATCTTATAGTTTAGCCCAAAACATCGACGCTTTGTTTTTTGAGCGTCGCGCTAAGTTGGGCGATGAGTTCAATCGCTTATTCAATTCCATCTTCGATAATGCCGACGATTGCATGAAGATTGTTCGTTGCTTAAGCACTCGGCACGCTGGCTACACCCGTGCAGAAATAGCTGAAAAAACGGGGCTAAATCCTAATGGCGATTTCACTAAAACGCTGATGGCTTTGATAGGGAGCGATTTTGTGGTGAAGTATTTGCCTTTTGGAGCTAGCTTTAGAGAAGAACACTACAAACTTGTCGATTCTTTTTGCTGGTTTTGGTTGCATTTTAAAGAGCATAAATGCGTGCAGCAAACCGACTATTGGCAACAACACCTCAAAGAGGCCGATGTGGCTGCTTGGCGAGGCATCGCATTCGAGGAAATCTGCTTTCAGCACATACCGCAAATCAAGCAAGCTCTGCACATTGCGGGCGTTTCGTCGGTTGAATCTTCTTATGTGGTTCGAGGCGATGAACAGCAAAACGGGATGCAAATCGACCTGCTGATTGAACGAGCCGATGATGTGGTCAACCTTTGCGAAATGAAATTCTATAAAGCTCCATTTTCTGTTACGCAATCGTATGCTCAGATACTAACCGCCCGACTTCAAACGATGGAAAAGCAATTTCCTACCCTCACTTTTCATCTCACTTACATTGGCGGAACTCATCTTACAAAGAATGAATATTCAGAAATATTCACATCTCAGCTTACGCTAGATGACCTCTTTTCTTAACCCCGTTTCGTACAAAATTCTACTTTCTCCATTGCATCTAGTGTAAGCACGTTGAAAATTCAAAAATCAACGTATTCATCGAGAAATTTGCCCCTCCATGACTTTTGCTTGCACTTTTGCTGTTACTTGCACTAATTGCTTACACTGCGCTGATTATCAATCCTTTCAAGAGTGTAAGCA
>CAVKKI010000086.1:0-10367 GCA_963656725.1 Oribacterium sp.
ACCTACAACAATGCTCAGTACGATTTCACACAATTCACTTTCAAACTCTCTGGCTTGGATGATTACGCTTATCAAAATGCAGAGATGAAGGTGGCGGCCCTAAATAATCAAGGTCAATATCAAATGAAGATGGACCGCACGTTCAACTTCCAAGTGTGGAATGTTAGCGATATCAATGCAAACAACGCGCTTTACACTCTCGAGAATCAAAATGTGACGGATGGAGGTTCGCAAGCGGGCGTTGATAATGTGAAAACGTATACGCTCACTAGCAGCACCACTCACTTCACTACTTCTGCCGACCAATACTTGATTGTTCGCTTCACTCGTACCGATGTAAATGGTTGCTTTGTAGGTATTCGTGAACTTACGCTGAAGCAGAAGAGCTACACCGTAACGTCCACCGCTACTAACAACCTCGGCAATGTGGCCACCTTTAGCGCTAGCGACAATGTGAAGTTCGACGCCAACACCACCGCTTACATTGCCACTGAGAATGGTGACAACAGCGTGACGTTGAGCAAACTTCAAGGCGATGTGCTTGCCGCTAAGAAGGGCGCCATCCTCATTTCGAGCGAATCGTCCATCACCGCCACTCCCACCTCTGCCTCTAGCACCGACACCCGCGACAATCTCCTCGTTGGTGGTGGCGACGAAACGCTTGCCCTTACCGCTGGCAACTACTACATTCTCAACAAGTCGGACAACGATGCCGTGTTCTCACCCCTCGGTTCTTCAGGTAGCACCACGCTTGCCGCTAACAAGGCCGCCCTTTCTACGGGCACTGCCGGCAGCAACGCACTCAGCATTCACTTCGACGAAACCACTGGCATTCAAAACGTCGCCACTAGCAACGCCATCGCCAACAGCCGCATCTACAACCTTCAAGGTCAGGCCGTGAAGGGCGCACTCAGCAAGGGCATCTACTTGCAAGGCGGAAAGAAAATCATTGTAAAATAAGCAATAAACGAACGTAACCGTATGAAAAAGACATATTCAGCCCCCACAACGCAAGTGGTGAAACTTCACCTTGAAAGCACTATGCTCACCGGTAGCACGAAAACGGTGAACAAAACTTCCACTCAAGTCGGCGCCGACGTTTCGCTCTCTAACGAGCAAGCTTGGGGCACTCCTATTTGGGGTAGTGACGAGGATTAATCTCCTCTTTTGCATTTCGTGATACATCTTATAATAAGGTGCGCATAAAATCAAATCCGACACCTTATTATATAAAGAACAAACTTAGGCGCCAACCTTCGCTCGAGGGTTGGCGCCTAATGCTTTCTGTCTATATAAAAGTCTAGTTTAGTTTTGTGCTAATTTATGGTTTTGCCGAAGTGCTTATTTCAATTCAAACACGTGGCTTGTGCCTTCGTTGGGAGTGAGCAGGTTGAGGCCCACTTTCATTAAGAACTCACCGCTGAACGATTGGCCGTTGAAGTCGAACTGGCTCTGGGTGCCGGGCATGAGGTTGATTTCCTCTACCTTGTATTGGCGATTGGGGTCAAGGCCTTGTAGCAGCACGTTGAGCGTGGGCTCTTTGTAGCGAGGGTGAAGGTCGTAGGCGAACACCACGGCTTGGCTCTTGTCTTTCGACACATAGTTCACAGCGCAGTGGTTTGTTTCGTAAGGCGAAACAAGGCGGTATTGGTCGCCGTCGAGAATAACGGGCTTCAGTCGCTCCCAGTTCTTCACAGCCCCTTGCACGTATTCATAATCGGGCGTTCCCTTCAGCGGTTTGAGGTCGATGTCGAAGCCAAGGCGGCACATGCTGCTCACGTCGGTGCGGAATTTTACGCTTGTGTTCTTATTCCAATTCGTAACGTGCGCTCCCATTGTCTTTGCGGGGAAGAATTTTGAAAGGCTCCATTGAATGTAGAGGCGTTCGTAGGGATCGGTGTCGTCAGAGCACCAGAACTCGCAGAAGTATTTCAATGCCTCGTAATCCATGCGGCCACCGCCACCCGAGCAAAGCATGATGGGCAGTTTCGGATACTTAGCCTTGATGCGTTTCATCACGTTGTAGATGCCGCGCACATGGTCGATGTAGAAGTTGCCTTGGTTCGCCTTGTGATAGGGCGAGTAGATGTTGGTGATGGGGCTGTTGCAATCCCACTTAAAGTAGGCCACGTCGGGGTTCTCTGTCATGATGCGGTCAATCACGCCAAACACATGATCCTGCACCTTGGGGTTCGAGATATCGAGCACCAATTGATTGCGATAATAATAGGTTTCGCGGTTAGGCTGCTGAATCACCCAGTCGGGATGCTTCTCAAAAAGTTCGCTCTTCGGGTTCACCATTTCGGGCTCCACCCAAATGCCGAATTTCACACCGGCCGCCTTAGCGTCGCGCACCAGTCCGGGAATGCCGTCGGGCAGTTTCGAGTGCGTCACATCCCAGTCGCCCAAGCCAGCTTTATCGTTTTCACGCGGATATTTATTGGCGAACCACCCGTCGTCGAGCAAGAACATGTCCACGCCGAGGTCTTTAGCGTCTTTCATCAAATCGGCCAAACTCTTTTGGTCGAAGTCGAAGCCCGTGTTCTCCCAATTGTTAAGCAGCGTCATGCGGTCGTCCTCACCCAAGTTCACCTGATAACGGCGAGCCCAGTCGTGCAAATTGCGGCTAGCTTGACTTGTACCGGTGGTGCTGGTGGTGAAAATAAATTCGGGAGTGGTGAACGTTTCGCCCGCCTTCAACTTATAATCTGATGCATAGGGATTGATAGCGGGAATAACGCGCAAGCCGCCCACGTTGTCCACCTCGAAAGTGAAGCGGAAGTTGCCCGTCCAACCGATGGTGCCGAGCAGCACGTTGCCTTCGTTTTCACGAGCCGGCTCATTGAGGCCCAGTTCGAAGAAAGGCTCGGTGTGCATAGCGGCACGCGTGCCTAGTTTCGTGTCAATCACCATTTTGCCCGTGGTGAGCTGTTTCGTTTCAGGCTGTCCCTCACGAGCCCAATCGCTGTGATAAGAAGTGAGGAAATATTTAGGCGCATTGAAATAAAGCATCGTGCTGCTGTAGCGCCAAAGCGTGATGGGTTGTTTCTCTTTGTGTTCAATCTCCGTCCAAGCCTTGATTACGTTCTCCTTCGAGTAGGCGGCGTAGTGCAGCTTTACCGTTACGGGATATTGAGCGTCTTGCAAAGTGATGATCGTCTCTGTGCCGCCGTCGATGGCTTTCGTTTCAGACGATTTGTAGTTGAAATACGACGTCATGTTGCCGTCGGCGTGAGTGATGGCAATGGCGGGCTCAAAATAATCTTCGTTGCCCGAGCCGGCGCACACCTCGTGGCCGCGGGTCGACACGGCCCCGTCAGAGGCGGCATAAGTGTTCCAAGTGATGTGGTCGTAGTCGGCCGCATTTTTCAGCTTATCGCCGAAGTAGGTTTGATAGAGGCGGCCTTTGGGCGACACCTTCATCACGAGGTCTGTTTTGTCAGTGCTCACGCGAATGGTCTGCGCATTGGCGTTGAGAGCGATGAGGCTGCCCAGCAGCAATAGCTTGGGCGCTTTCAGGCTGAGGTTACTGATGATATTCATGATTTGCGTTATTGTTAGATGAATGTTTTTTCGGAAGAGTAGGGGAGGGGAATTGATTGAAAACGACGGGGAGGGGAGGATGCCCCAAAGAGGGGTCCAATTCGGAGTGATGAACGTTATTTACAAGAGAGTGTGTGTTCTTTGGGGCACCCCGCCCCGTCTTCTCAACAAATTATGCTAACTAATTAATGCGCTGTTTTTGGGGGAAGTAAGAATTCAAAATTCTTTTAATCACCTATTTAGAATTTCAAGCTGGCGCTAAATTCCACGGTGAAGGGACGCAAGTAGCTTCCGCTCATGTATTTGCCTGCATACTGTCCGGCGTTTTCTTTGCTGATGAGTTCCGAACCGCTGATGGTGCCTTTCGCGCCCTTTTGGTTCAGGAAGTTAATCACGCTAGCGCCCAGGCTGAGTCGCTTGTTCACGTTCCAGTTAATGCCGCCAAAGGTTTCCCAGTGACCATTGAAGTAGAGCGCTTCTTGCAGGTTGGCGTAAGTTTTGCCGAAGTAGCGGAAACTGAGCCAAATGTTCAAATCCTTCGTGATGTTATACTTCGGGTCGAGCTCTACAAGAATTTGCGGAATTTCCTTCACAATCATGTTGTTGGCGTTCACCGACATCTGTTGGCCGTCGCTAAAGGTCACGCTCGCGTTATAGTTCTTGTAAACTGGCTTTTGATAAGTGAACAGGGCGTGGAGCGAGAAGTTTTTAAAGGGCTTCACTTCGGCCGTGGTGGTCCATCCAAGGGTTTGAATGTTGTAGATGAGTAGCACGGTTTTGCCCTCGCTTGTGCCCGGCTTGGTGAGGTTTTGTTGGTCGATGTTGTTCGACTTGGCAATGTAAGTCACCATCGACGAAAGGTCGATCCAATTGTTTTTGTAGTAGATGCCGCCGCGCACCAAGGGGATGGTGATGCGCTTATATTGCTCGGCCGTGGGGCCCGTGCCGGCATAGTCGCTGATGCGCGGATAGCGGGTGGCGATGGTTCCGTCGGCCATAATGCCGAAGCCCTTAGCCACATCGTAGGTGAGCTGAGCCGTAGCGGCGTAGTTGAGTTTGTTTTTCGTCACGTTGGCGGGGTGAATGCTGTGAGCGGTGGCCACAATTTCGCCCGCGTCGTTATAAGAATAGGTGTTGAAGTCGCCAATGTGAAAGCCTTGGAAGCGTGAGGCTGAGATTTGGTCGGCCGACATGCGGTAGTATTCCAAACGGGCGCCGTAGTAGAGTTTCAACTTGTTGTTCACCTTCCAGCTGTCGGTGAGATAAACGGCCAGTTTGTTTTCGCTACCCTTGGTGTATTCCGGACTCAGTTCGTTGAAGCCGTAAGTTTGGGTGCGTTTCGGGGTGAGCGTGGGGTCGGTGGGGTCGGTGGCAGTGGTGTAGAGCACTTGCGGATAAGCCTCTACCGTGCCCGTCCATTGCATGGATGATGAGTGGTAGTTGAGGTAGTAATACCATTCGTTCAGTCCGAGCCGCACGTTGTGTTTGCCAAAGGTTTTGTTCAGTTCGGTGGTAAGCATGCCGCTCGTCACCTTGCCAAAGTGTAGCCATGTGCGTCGGCCTTCAATCAAGCCCTCGTAGGGGTCGCCATTCTCAAGGGTGTAGCCGTCGGCTGCGGTCACTTCGCTAATGGTGCTGCCGCCAAAGTCCACGTAATTAGCCACGGGCACGTACATCAACTTCGCGTCGAGTTTCCAATTCAGTCCGTTGTCGAAGGTGTAGTTCGAAAGCAAAGCCACCTCGTGCGAGCGGTTCTCGCTTCCCTTGTTAAAGTTCCACGTTTTCTTCTCGCCGGTCAAGATGTCGGTGTAGGTGAATGCGCCGTTATAGGGCACGTAAGAATTGTTGCCCGGAGTGAAGCCGTTCACCTTTTTAATCGAACCGTCGCCCACGTATTGGAAGGGGGCTGCGTTGGCAAAGTTACCCGGATTTTTGCTGTTGGCGTGCTTATATTGCAACGACACGTAGCCCTTTTTCAACAAGCGCGTCACGCCGGCGTGATAAATTTGCGTGCGGTCGGCATAGTCGGTGAATTGCAGTTTGAAGCTACCCGGGTCGAAGTTTTGATACGTTCCGGCGTTATAGAGCCAATTCTTGCCAATGCCCCCGCTAAAACTGAGGTCGAAATTCTGCATGCCGAAATGGTTCACGTGGTAGTTGAGCTTGGCGTGGAAGTCCTTTTGCCCCAAGTCGCTAAAGGCGGTCACGGCATAGGCAATGTTGCCCGTGGTGATGGCCGACTCTGAGGGCGAGAGCAAGCCTGTTGAACCAAGACTGGCATCGTTGCGCCAGTGGGCCGAGAGCTTATGTACTGAGGTGGAGTAAACGGCAGGCAAACCGTTTTCGTAGACGTTGACGTCTTCACTAGGTAAGCCTATTTGTATTTCGCGCGGTTTGTTGGCATCGGCGGCGTTGAGCATCACGTTGCGTTCTTCGCCTTTTCCGCTGTCTTGATTACTTTGTGCCTGTGCGCTTAGGGCGGTGGCCACTAACACACACGAGGTGAGAGCTTTTAAGGTGACTGATTTCATAAAGGTGAAATGTGCTATTTTTGTTAGATGAATTTGGCAGAGTGGGGGAGAAAGGCGTCGCTGTTTTCGTAACTGAAATTTTGCAAGGCTGCAAACACGGGTTAGCAAAATGGCGAGTTAAATTTCTCGACCGCAAAATTAGGTTGCCCCGGGCCGAAAACAATGCTTAAGTAGATGGTAAGTAGATTTTTAAAATTTGCACTTATCTGTAACAGCCTAATAATCAAAATATTCAGCAAGGGCTAAAAAAAGTGGTAAGTAGATGGCAAGTAGATGAAAGTAAATGCGTATCTTTGCTACCGAAACCGAAATAACCCCCATTCTATGCCTTTCATGCGCTACCTTATTCTCTTTTGTTTAACTCTTCTTAGCTTCTCGGCGTTGGCTAACGATGACGACCTGAAAGAACTGGACTCTTACGTGGAGCGCCGGACAGAGTTTATGACTGCCAAGCAAGCCCGCATCGACCAGTTGAAACAAAAGGTGCAGAGCGCTAGCACGAACGAGGAAATATTGCGCCTTTACGACGACATTTTCCAAGAATATTACACCTTTCGTTTCGACTCGGCCATGGTTTACGTTAATCGTGGCTTGCAGTTAGCGCAACACACGCAAAGTGCCGTCTACACCGATAACTTCCTCATTCACAGAGGTTTGCTTCTCGCTACTAGTGGCTACTATAGCCAAGCGGGCGAGGTGTTGCATAGCATTCGGGTGGAACGGTTGCACCCCTCGCTGCTCTTTAAGTACTACTACAGCATGGCGTGGTATTATAATTATTGGTGTGCCTATTGTGCCGACAGCGAGTTTGCCCCACAAATGGCCCAACAGCGCTTGCAATACATCACAGAAGCCTTGAAACACACGCCCAAAGGCGGAGCGATGCACAACTACCTGATGGGGGAACGCCTCTTTTATTTAGGCAACGACCGGGCCAGTATGGAATGCTACCGCAAGGTGTTGAAGCAAGTGCCCGTTAACGACCGTCTCTACGCCTCGGCAGCCTATGCCTTAGCCCGTGGTTATAAGCACTTTAAGCAGTTGGATGTTTATGAACATTACATTGTGCAGGCCGGCATTTCCGACCAAGTTTGCCCCTTGAAGGAGAACCTTGCGCTTCAAGAGCTTTCGCTTTATCTTTATGAGAAAGACGAGAGCTACTCCAGTCGCGCGGTGAAATACATTTACTGCAGCATGGAGGACGCACAGTTTTATAACAACCGCCTTCGCATGCTCGAAATTTCGCGCATTCTGCCCCGTATTGTTTCGGCCTATCAGTCGCAAATTAATAAGCGCACCACGCTGATTTACATTGCTTTAGGTTGTGTGAGTTTGCTCACCCTTGTTTTGCTCGGGCTGATTATTTTTGCCTACAAGCAAAATCAAAAACTCAACCTGCGCCGCTTGAAACTTCACGCCCAAAATCAGTTGCTCGAAAAGCTTAATCAGCAACTCAGCAACACCAATCAGCACCGCGAAACCTACTTGCGCCTTTTTCTCGACATCAGCGCCCTTTATATTGGTAAGCTCGAGGGCCTTCGCAAATCGGTGTCGCGCAGCATTAAAGCGGGCAAAACCAACGAGTTATTGCAGAAACTCAACCACGTGCGAGTGGTGGAAGAAGAGGCCAACGCCTTCTACGACCGCTTCGACCGCGCCTTTCTTTTGCTCTACCCCGACTTTGTGGCCGAGTTCAACGGCCTGTTGCGCCCCGATGCCCAAGTGACGTTGCCCAACGAGCACGCGCTCACCGTGGAATTGCGCATCTACGCCCTGATGCGCCTAGGAGTCACGGCCAGTTCGGAGATTGCTACGTTGCTCTTTTATAGTGCGCAAACCGTTTACAACTACAAGTCGAACATGAAGGCCCGGGCCAAGGTGCGCGACACCTTTGAGGCCGATGTCAACAAGCTTTGCCATATTCTGCCCCAAGAATAGGCAAAACCCTCTGATACAGAAGCAGAAACGGCTGGCTAAATGGCCGTTCCTATCAAGCCACTAGTTTTTCTTATTAAGCCAGTAGTGAAGCACTATTAAGCCGGTAGTTTTTCTTATTAAGCCGGTAGTAAGTCAGTGGGGGCGACGCTAGCTCTTGGGGGGCGACGCGTCCCGCGTCGGGGCAAGCACAAACGTAAAAAAGAGTTAGCATTTTTTATGTAAATAGGATGCTAACTCTTTTTGCGCTTTCTTCTATCATTGCTTCTTGCCCCGACGCGGGACGCGTCGCCCCCCCAAGAGCTAGCGTTCTCCCCCAGTAACTTTAGTTGCACCATTTGCTGTTGCTTGCACTAATTGCTTGCACTATGTTGATTATCAAGTGCTTCAAGAGTGTAAGCAGCAATAATTATTGCTTGCACTAAGGGCGGTTGCTGTCATTTGTGTGGGGAAATGGTCAAAATGTGGAAGAAATGAGGTGTAAGCAAGTGCAAGTAGGGTGTAAACAAGTGCAAGCAGCGTGTAAGCAAGTGCAAGCAAAAAAAGAATTGCTTGCACTCGCGAAACGATTGATAATCAGTGCGAGTGTAAGCAATTAGTGCAAGTAACAGCAAATAGTGCAAGTAAACTTATAGGTAGGGAAATGACGGAAAATTTGCTGTCATTCCATGTCCCTTTTCCGCGTTTTTCGTTCTTCTAGCAGCCACAAAGAAAATCCTAGCAATGAGCCGCTATTCATTGTGAATAAAACAAAACGAAAACGAAATTTGGCCTACTTTGACGCATCGTCGGCATAGCGCACGATATTAGCGTGTAGCTCGCCCACTTGCTTCAGGTCGTCGCCTGGGGCGGCCCATTGCGGTCGGAGGTTGGCGTAAGCCTTTTTCGTCATCCCCTTTAGCATGTGCTGAATGAACCAGTCGAGGTCGGAAGCGTCGATGTGAAGCGCCGTGCCCTGCCATGCGGGATTGGTGTAGCGGTTGAGATAGTAGTAGCACTTTTGCTGCAAGGTGGTCAGTGCGATGTCGGGCTCCGAAGCCTTCAGTTCGAGCAGTTGGCGGAAAAGTTTTGAGGCGTTAGAGTAGGCCTCAGAAGCAGGGCGGCAACTCGTGGCCACCTTCCAATTATCCACGAGGTTGGCTCTAGAAAATCCCGTCAGTTCGTAGTCAATGGCCAGCGCATTGCCGCCGGCTGCGGTGTTAGGCTGTTCGTAGCAACCGAGCAAACCTTCAATCACAAAAGCAATGGTGCCCGTGCGGTCGGCTCCCTGTCGGCAATTGAAATAAACGGGACGGCCTCGACGCAGTTCGTAAATAATCCATGCCACGTCGCTCACCACCGAGGCGTCTTCATTATAAGCCCCATAGTCGGTCATGGTGTTGTTAAAATCCATCGAGGCAAGCGGCGCTTGGCCCGCACTGTAGGAGTGCAAGCTGCCCTCGCCCGTGTATTTCCCCTGATTAGAAGCCGCGCGCAAGTCGAGTTGCGCTCCAATGCCCAAGCGTTGCAACTCGGCTTTGTCGGCAGCAGTGATGTCGCTTCGGTTGCCGTCTTTGTCTGTGCCGCCTAGGCTGCCGCCGCGATAAAGCAGACCGTAGCGCACGGGGCAGCCGTTCAAGCCCTTCCATCCACCCAAGTCGCGAATGTTGAAGCCCTTCTCTAAGGCAATCATGCGTACCTGGCCCGAGGTTTGAAACGAGCCTTCCGCAATTACTTTGCGCCCCAAAGTGGTAGCGGTGTAATGGTAAGTTTCGTTAGGCACGAGGTTGGTGAATGAGCACGTGGCTTGGCCGTTTACAAAAGTCATCATTTGGCTCATCACTGTTTTCTTTGAGCGGTTCAATCCTCTAGCCAGCGTCACCTGCGCTTGTTGTGCTGTGGCGTCGGCCAGGGTGAGCGTGTAGCAAGCCGGTTGATCGGGGCGGTAGGCCAGTGAGTCATCAAAAAAGGCTTGCGGAATGCAGCTGCTTTGGGCAGAGAATTGTGCGTCAGACAGCGCTAACACGTGTTGCACCGCCGCGTTTTCCACACGGCACACTTCGGTTTCTTTTCTAGGCGAGAAGTCGCTAGCTTGACTTTCGCAAGCCATCGTGAGCAGGCAAGTGAGGCACATCAGTAGGTTTTTATGCATCATTGTTTCTAAATGAAAATTTTGTTACAGAATGGGAAAAACAAGGCTAAAGGTAGTAATTTCTCGTTTACTGCAAAAACAAATTGGGCAAATCTGCCCCTTTTCGGGCGAAACAAGTGGGTTTGCGCTTTGATGTGGCTCACGGCTCTTACATATTTAGGACGGGCTGATTAGGGCGGGCTGAAAGCCCAATGTATGCACTTAGCCCAGGGCAAGCGAAGCGGCGC